>NZ_BAAHXB010000053.1:0-37616 GCF_054657215.1 Endothiovibrio diazotrophicus | reverse complement strand
CGCCCGCGGGGCGCCCTATAGGGTGCCCCGCGGGCACCATGTCGAACGAAGCCGCCACCGAAAAAGCCCTCGGAAAACCCCAACCAACCGCGAGCCTTCTTATTCTTCGTGCCCTGCGTGTTAAAAGATCAGCGCCAAACGAAGCTCCCCAAATACGAACACCAAACACCGCCCCGGCAGAATCCACCAACCCCTGCGATAGACACTCTTCGTGGTAAAACCATCCGTCGTGAACGAAGTCCGCTCCATCCTCTTCATCACCCTGAGCAACATCGGCGACGTGGTGATGACCACGCCGGTGCTGGAGCGGCTGCACGGCTGTTTTCCGGAGGCGGTGGTGGACATCGTCGCCGATCCGCGATCGAGGATCCTGTTCGAACACTGCCCCTACCGCGGCGAGATCCTGACCAAGCCGAAGGGGCTGAAGGGGCGCGCCGCACTCGCCTGGCTGAAGGGGCTGCGCGCCAAACGCTACGACCTGATCGTCGACCTGCGCACCGACTTCGTCGCCTGGCTGCTGCGCGGCCGCCGACGGTTCACCAAGCTGGGCGCCAACCCCCTCGGCCCCCATTCGGTGGAGCAGCACATGGGGGTGATCCGCCGCCTCTGTGGCGAGACCCTCCCCCCCGCCGCGGTGTGGCCCGGCGCCGAGGCGGAACGGCAGGCGGAAAGCCTGCTCACCGCAGGCACCACCGGCGGCCGGCGTCTCGCCCTCGCCCCCGGCGCCAACTGGGAAGGAAAGATCTGGGCCACCGCGCGGTTCATCGAGCTGATCGAAAAAGTGAGCGACCACTTCGACTCGGTGGTATTGATCGGCGGCCCTGCCGACCGCGAGCGCTGCGCGGCGATCGCCGCGGCAAGCCCCCTGCCGGTGCTCGATCTGGCCGGCCGCTGCGACCTGCTCACCTCCGCCGCCTTGCTCCGCCACTGCGCCGCCTTCGTCGGCAACGACTCCGGCCCCGGCCACCTGGCCGCCGCCGCCGGCCTGCCCACCATCACCGTCTTCGGCCCCGGAGAACCGCAGCGCTACCACCCCTGGGGGCCCCGCGCCCGCTGGCTGCGCGGCATCGACGACGACCTCGCACGACTCGATGCCGGCGTGGTCGCCGCGGCGCTCGTCGAGCAGTTGACCCAACCATGAGCAAGACCGCGCCCTCGGCGCCGGATGATAGAATCGCTCCCTACCCGCCGAAGAGCGTCACCGCATCATGACCCCATGCCTGAACGTAGCGCGGATTGGCGCCAGCGCAATCCGCCGGATCGGAGTCGATTCCGGCGACGGTGCCTTCGCTCCCGGCGGATTACGCTGCGCCAATCCGCCCTACCCCTCCCTCTCCCTCCGGAGGAGGCCGTGAGCTACTCCGGCTGGGGTCGCTACCCGCGGCTGGAGGGGGAGCTGCGCGCGCCGGCCACCACCACGGCGGTGGCCCGCGAATTGGCTGCCGAGGGCGGCGAGCGGATCGCCCGCGGCCTCGGCCGCAGCTACGGCGACAGCGCGCTCGCCCCCCGTCTGGTGAGCAGCCGACGCCTCGACCAGATCCTCGCCTTCGACGAGCAGAGCGGCCGCCTCCGCGCCGCCGCCGGCCTCTCGCTGGCCGACCTGCTGGCACTGCTCGCCCCGCGCGGCTGGTTCCCGCCGGTCACCCCGGGGACCAAGTTCGTCACCCTCGGCGGCGCCGTGGCGAGCGACGTCCACGGCAAGAACCACCACCTCGACGGCTCCTTCTGCGACCACGTCGAAGAGCTGCGGCTGATGCTCGCCGACGGCGAGGCGGTGACCTGCTCCCGCGACGAAAATCCGCAGCTGTTCCACGCCACCTGCGGCGGCATGGGCCTCACCGGGGTGATCCTCGACGTCACCTTCCGCCTGCGCCCGCTACCCGGCCCACGGATCGCCGAGACCACCCTCAAGGCGGCCCACCTGGAGGAGGCGCTGGCCCTGTTCGACCGGTACGCCAGCACCACCTACTCGGTGGCCTGGATCGACTGCCTCGCCCGCGGCGCGCGGCTCGGCCGCTCGCTGATCATGCTCGGCGAGCACGCCGCGGGGGGCGAGCACCGTCGGCGCGAGCCGCGCCCGCTCAGCGTCCCCGTGGACGCCCCCACGATGCTCCTCAACCGCTGGTCGATCGCCGCCTTCAACACCCTCTACTACGGCCGGATACGCACCCCGCGGCTGGAGCGCGAAGTCCACTACGACGGCTTCTTCTACCCGCTGGACGGGATCCACCACTGGAACCGCCTGTACGGCCGCCGCGGCTTCGTGCAGTACCAGTTCGTGCTCCCCCGCGACGGTGGCGCCGAGGGGATGAAGTCGATCCTCCAGGCGATCAGCGCCTCGCGCCGCGGCTCCTTCCTGGCGGTGCTCAAGGCCTTCGGCCGCGGCAACGACAACCTCCTCTCCTTCCCCCGCGAGGGCTACACCCTGGCGCTCGACTTCAAGCTCGACGACGGCCTGTTCAAGCTGCTCGACGAACTGGACGCCCGGGTCCTCGACTACGGCGGACGCCTCTATCTGGCCAAGGACGCACGGATGAGCGAGGCCACCTTCAAGAAGAGCTACCCCAACTGGGAGGCGCTGGCCGAGCTGCGGGCCCGCACCGGCGCCGACCGCCTGATCCACTCCCACCAGTCACGGCGACTCGGACTATGAGCAACATCCTGATCATCGGCGCCACCTCCGCCATCGCGGAGGCCACCGCCCGCCGCTACGCCGCCCGCGGCGACCGCCTCCACCTGATCGCCCGCAACGCCGAACGGCTGGAGGCGATCGCCGCCGACCTGGGGGTGCGCGGCGCCGCCGCGGTGACCCATGAGCGACTCGACCTCAACCAATTGGAGCTGCACGAAGGGGCGCTCGGCCGCGCCTGGGAGGCCCTCGACACGGTCGACGTGGTCCTCATCGCCCACGGCACCCTCCCCGATCAGGCGCGCTGCACCGCCGACCCGGCCCTGGCGGTGGCCGAGTTCCACACCAATGCGGTGACCACCCTGAGCCTGCTCACCATCCTCGCCAACCGCCTGGAGAAGCAGGGCAACGGCACGCTGGCGGTGATCACCTCGGTGGCCGGCGAGCGGGGCCGCCAGTCCAACTACCTCTACGGCGCCGCCAAGGGCGCGGTCTCGCTGCTCCTCGCCGGCCTGCGCAACCGCTTCGGCAAGGGCGCGATCCGCGTCATCGACATCCGTCCCGGCTTCGTCGACACGCCGATGACCGCCGACTTCCCCAAGGGCCCGCTATGGGCCCAGCCGGAGACCATCGCCAAAGGCATCGTCGCCGCCGCCGACCGCGGCCGCGAACGGGTCTACCTGCCCGGTTTCTGGCGCTACATCATGCTGATCATCCGCAACATCCCCGAATTCATCTTCAAGCGGATGTCGCTCTGACACTCCGCAGGGGGTAGAGAAGCGACCGCGCTTTCACCCAAACGGTGGGCGGTACGGCGGCCCGCGGAGCATCTACGAAATCCGCTGCCCGGCTGGGGCGCGCTCGCTTCTCTACCCCCTACGGAGCCATCGAATCGTAGGTCGGGGCTACTGCCCCGACGGAACGGAACTGCCACCCCATCGGCTCCTACCTCCCACTCCGACCACTTCGGCCGATGGCTTCGACCGGCCCCGTGCAAACCGAAACCACGCTGCCCTCGACGCGTCGGGGCGGTAGCCCCGACCTACACCGCGAGTAGAGTGGATAAGCGACAGCGCATCCACCAAAACGGAAGCAGCGGCCGCCATCGGGGATCACCCTTCCCGACGTCTACGGGAGCAACCAACAATTTGGGCTCACAAGGTGAAAAATTCACACTCTCCGGCAACCACTCGGAGGTACCCTTTTCCTACCCACTGGACGAAACCTGCACGCCCGGATCACGCACGCCGCACAGCCGAACCGCCGGTCAACTGGTGTAGCATGGGTAAATCGACAACCTGAACGCCACCCCAACGCCCCCAACCAGCGAGCCGACGATGAAGATCGACAAAAAGTACTACGAAGTGAGCCTGCTCCACTTCTATACTGACTTCCTCTTCACCCTCTCGGGCGTGATCATCGCCTTCATCCTCTGTCTGAACACCAGCGGCCTGCCCTTCTTCCTCTCCTACGTCGTCGCCACCGCCCTGCTCTACCGCGCGGCCGTCTTCGCCCACGAACTCACCCACCAGAGCCGCAACCCGCGGATGAAGACCTTCAGCATCGTCTGGAACCTCACCCTCGGCGCGCTGACCCTGATCCCGGCGGTGCGCTTCTACCAACCCCACCTGACCCACCACCAGGTGGGGGTCTTCGGCACCACCGGCGACCCGCAATATATGATGATCCGCTCGGACAAAAAACTCGCCGCCTTCGTGCTGCTGGCCGTGCCCTTCATCATGCCGATCTGGGGCCTGCTGCTGGTGCTCCTCTCCAGCGTCGGCGTGATCGACGTGGAGGGGGCGGTGGAGCGCTATCTGGCGCGCAAGGGCTACACCGTCGGTGCCGCCCTGCCCCCCGAGCACAAGCGCTCGGTGACCCGTTACGGCCGCTACTACCTGGTGCTGATCACGCTGTTCGTCTGGCAGATGCCCGAGGCGATCCCGCTGGTCTACGCGATCCACGTCGGCGCCTGGTGGATGGCCACCCTGCGCATTCCGCTGGAGCACGGCATGCGCGAATACCGCGAGACCAGCGACGCCCGCGACCAGGTCATCGACAGCTTCACCGTGGAGTCGCCGCTGGCCGGCCTGCTGCAACCGCTCAGCCTGCGCCTGCACACCGCCCACCACATGTACCCCGGCGTCCCCTACCACAACCTGCCGGCACTCCATGCCGAGCTGAAGCGCACCGACGAGGAGTACCGCAAGAGCATCGTCTCCTTCTGGACCGCGGTGCGCGGCCCGCAGCCCCCCGCCGCGCCCTCCCCGGAAACCGTCACCCGGTAAGGGCCTCGAACAGCCCGTAGGGGGCAGATAAGGGCCGGAAGCGGCATGAGATACGGCCGCAACTTTTCAAAACTTTACAACGTCCCCCCGCCGCACCCGCGGAAATTTTCTCCCGAACCGGGCAAAATTCCAGTTCACCTTCGCCAACGCCCAACCCCGAGGACCTGATCATGCACCGACGCCTCCCCCTCGTGCTCGCCACCGCCCTCGCCTTCCCCGCCGTCCACGCCCGGGAGCTGGACCTCACCGGCGGCAGCAGCGCTATCGCCGGCCGCAACGCGGTGAAACTGATCGACCTCGGCTACGGCGACGCACGCTACACCGCGACCCTCTACCTGGCGATGGACGGCACCTGGTCGCTCAGCGACGGGGGCAGCGCCTCCGCCCTCGACCTCACCACCGGCACCAGCGTGGTCACCGGCAGCGACACCGTGCGCCTGGACGGCCTCACCTACGAGGGCACCGCTTTTGATGCCACCATCGGCCTCACCGTCGACGGCACCTGGAGCGTGCAGAGCGCCACCGCCGCGGCCACCGACCGCGGTCCTTCGGTGACCCGGGGCGGCGCCACCACGGTCACCGACAACCTGCTCGCCGGCTGCCCCGGCTCGCGGGTGAGCGGCGTCGGCACCATCACCGCCGACGACGGCACCCCCTTCACCGTGCCGGCCGACACCCGCTTCACCACCGCGCCGAGCGCCAGCGACCTCTACAACGACTGCACCAACGTCCGCCCCGCCGGCCTCGCCGAGGTGGACCTCGACCAGGTGCCGATCCTGGAGATCGACCCCGACGGCGAGGTGGTGACCGGCTATCTCTTCGCCGACAACTACTTCGAGCTCTACGTCAACGGCACCCTGGTGGCGGTGGACCCGGTCCCCTACACCCCGTTCAACTCCAACGTGGTGCGCTTCCGGGTGAAGGCCCCCTACACCTATGCGGTGAAGCTGGTGGACTGGGAGGAGAACCTCGGCCTCGGCTCCGAGGAGAACGCCGGAAGCAGCTACCATGCCGGCGACGGCGGCTTCATCGCGGTGTTCAGCGACGGCACCGTCACCGACGCCACCTGGAAGGCGCAGAGCTACTACATCGCGCCCCTGGAGAGCGCCTCCGAGGTCACCACGCTGAGCGACGGCACCCGCTCCAGTTCGGCGGCGAGCGACTCGCCCAACTGCGGCGCCTCCTGCTACGGCGTCCACTACACCCTGCCCAGCGCCTGGGCGGCTGCCTCCTTCGACGACAGCGGCTGGCCCGCGGCGGTCACCTACACCAACCAGACCGTCGGCGTCGACAACAAGCCCGCCTTCACCCACTTCGCCGACACCTTCTCCGCGGCGCAGTTCATCTGGTCCTCCAACCTGGTGCTCGACAATCTGGTGCTGGCGCGCAAGAGCGTCCAGTGATCGCCCCCCTGAACGGGATCGACCGGCACCGCCCTTGCAACGCCCTTCCCATCTGCAACCCGCAGGGCCGTTAACCCCTTGATTCCCCGTTCCCACGCCTGTCGCAGGTGCGACACGCGACAGGGTTGCGGGAGGAGATGACGATGGACGAAAACGAAATCGAGATAAACGTCGGCGACGTGGTCTTCGCCACCGCCGAGATCCGCAACGACGGCAGCCACCCCGAACTGCCCGAGGAGGCGCTGATCGCCCCGGAGGGGACGCGCGGCGTGGTGGTCAACGTCGGCCACTTGGAAGAGCAGCCCGAGCAGGTCCTGGTGCTGGTGCAGTTCGAGCAGGCCAACGGCGAGCTCGGTCCGCCCACCGGCTGCTGGCCCGACGAGCTGCGCGGCGTCGAGAAGTAGCACCGCGCTCAGACCGGTGCGTCTCCTATCGTCGGCACACCCGACCCGAGTCTCGCCGGCCGGGGTGGTGCAACGGTCATCCATGATCGTTGACGAAGGGCGAGAAGATGGAGCAGGAGGTGGGACGCCCGCGGCCAACCATTCCCGGAGGCCACTTCGATCAAACGATGATTTCGCCCGCGGGATACCTCACAGGTGCCGCCACGCGTCCGACAAAAGGCTGTTTCGTTTGGCACGGCGCCCGCAGGGCGCCCTATTCACCGGCTCCTCTTTCTTGATGATGTCCGAATTACGTGTCGCGATTGATAGCTGGCACCGCGATTCACTGTAGGAGCGGCCCCTAGGCCGCGATCACGACGGAGTGAGGCGCCTCGATTTGGCAGGTGGTAGGAACGGACATGGCGCCATCGCGGCCTATGGCCGCTCCTACATTCAGGGGATGTCGCAACAGCCAACTCAGACATAGCCTTTTTCTTCGTGTCAAAAAACAGCGCCGAATCCAGGTGTCGTCGTGAACGATCACCGCCGCCGCTCTGCTACCATCGCCGCCCATGAGCGAGATCCTGATCACCCGTTTCAGCGCCCTCGGCGACCTGGTCACCCTGGAGCCGATGCTGCGCGCCCTACGCACCTTCCACCGGGACGACACCATCACCTTCCTCACCTCGGGGATCGGCGAGGCGCTGTACGGGGAGCGCTTCGAACGCTGCCTCGCCTATCCGCAGCGGTCCAGCGGCCGGTGGCGGCAGGCGGGGGAGTTGAAGCGGCAACTGGAGGCGCTGACCCCGGCGGGGCGCTTCGAGCGGGTCTACGACATCCAGGCCAGCACCCTGTCGCTGCTCACCGCCCTGCGCCTGCGCAAGGGGCGGCTGGTCAACCAGTCGACCCGGCTGAGCGAGAAGCTGATGGGACGCAAGGCGCGGGGGCTCACCACCCCGGAGCTGCTGCGTGCCGCGGGGTTTCCGGAAGAGCGGATCGATGCCTACTGGTCGCAGCCGGCATCGCGCACCATCGCGCTGCCGGTGCCGGAGGCGGAGGCGGCGCGCTTCGAGGAACAGTTCGCTGCGCGGGCCCGCCCGGTGGCGGTGATCGCCCCGGGGGCGAGCGAACGCTGGAGCAGCAAGCAGTGGGGGGAGGCGCGCTTCGCCGAGCTGGCGGTGCGGCTCGATGCGGCGGGCTACACGGTGGCGGTGATCGGCTCCCAATGGGAACAGGCGGCGGCGGCGCAGATCGTCGAGCGGCTGCCTGAGGCGCTCGACTTCACCGCCCGCACCGGCATCCGCGAGCTGGTGGGGCTACTCAGCCGGGCCTCCCTGTTCGTCGGCAACGACAGCGGCCCGGCCCACCTGGCCGCCGGGGTGGCGCTGCCCACGGTGACGCTGTTCGGCCCCACCGGCGAGATGCACTGCGCCGGCCGCCTCCCCTATCGTGGCGAGCACGCCTGCCTCACCCCTCACGACATCCCCTGCCACCCGTGTTACAAGCCGGTCTGCCCCACCGAACGGGAGTGTCTCGCCTCGATTCCGGTGGATGAGGTGCTCGCCACCGCGCTGGCCATCGCCCGTCCGAGCCCCCCACCCCTCCGATAGCGATCGACGCCAGCGCGCCGGCACGAACGGAAACAACGGCTCACAACCATCGCGATCAAGCTAGTTAGACCCGCCCTGGCGCCCTGGCGCCCTGGTTACGACGCTCCGCGTCGTAACCCGCAACCTTGGACGCTCTGCGTCCTGCATCACGACGCAGAGCGTCGAAACAGACGTTCCCACGCGGAGCATAAACAGACGTTCCCACGCGGAGCATAAACAGACGTTCCCACGCGGAGCGTGGGAACGAGGGTGGGCGGGAACACGACAATGCACCCCGCCTTACGCCCGCTCCAGAACGAGGGCACCGCCCTTTCATCGCTCCCGCCGCACCTGCCGAATGGCGGCGTTCCGTTCGGCAGGGTCGTCATGGCCTCCGGTCCGCTGGCTCCGTTCGCGTCGGCGCGGTAGCGCCGACCTACCGGGGAGGCGGGTGTGCCCCCGCCCTACGTGCGGTCCAGCAACCGGGTTGCCGCGGCGAGCACCTCTTCCACCCCGATGTCGGTCATGCAGCGGTTGTCGGCGCACTCCTTGCGGAAGCAGAAGCTGCACTCGAGCACTCGCTCCAGCACCACGTGCCCCGCGCCGTAGGGGAACCACTTGTCGGAGAGTTCGCGGGTGCTGAACAGCGCCACCACCGGGGTGCCCACGGCGTAGGCCAGGTGGGTGGCGCCGGTGTCGTGGGCGATCGCCAGCGCCACCCGGCGCAGCGCCTCGGCGCTCTCGCGGATGGAGAGGCGACCGCACAGGTTGAGCACCGCCGCGCCCTCCCGAGCCACCGCCTCACCGTCGGCGAACTCCCCCTCCCCGCCGATCAACACCACCTCGCACCCCTCGTCGAGCAGCCGGCGGGCGACCTCGCGCCAGCGCTCCAGCGGCCACTTCTTGGCCGACCACTTGCCGCCGATGAGCAGCGCCACCCGGCCGCTTCGCCGTGCACCGGGGAGCAGCGCCTCGACCCGCTCGCGATCCCGCGCGGAGACGGCGATGGGAAATTCGACCGGCCCCCGCACACCGTGGCGCGCCAGCATGGCGACGAAGCGGTCCACCTCGCGGCGCGGCGGCAGGTGGGCCTTCTGCACCGCCAGGAGGGCCTTAATCCTGCCGGCGTCCCAACCGAAGGCGTAGCGGATGCCGAGGGCGTAGCGCACCGCCAGCATGCCGCGGATCGACTTGTAGAGGGTGAGGTTCTGGGGCAGCTCGATGAACAGGTCGTAGCCCCCCGCCCGCGCCTCGGCCAGGGCGCGGCGGCGCTCGCCGCGGGGGAAGATGCGGATCCGGTCGACCACGCCCCCCTCGTCGAGCAGGTCCGAGAGGTCGACCCCCACCGCCTCGGTGGAGTAGAGATCGATCTCCGCCGCCGGAAAGGCGTGGCGCACGATGGCGATGGCGGGCAGCGCCACCACCGAATCGCCGAAGGCGCCGACCCGGTGGATCGCGATGCGCCGGACCACCTCGGGCCGCCGCGCCAGGAGCAGCCGCCGCAGCCCCTCGATCACCCACCGCCGCAGGCCGTAGCGGGCGCGCAGGTAGGCGACCGCGCAGCGGCTGGAGAGACTCATCGGCGCTCCGCACCGCCATTCGGGCGCTGCGCCAAGTGGATGATGACGGCGAGGAAGGTGAAGAGGTAGAGGGAGAACTGACGCGAACCGTAGGAGAAGCTGAGCAGCGCCGCGGCGAGGATCGCCGCCGCCGCGGCGACGCAGGCGCCGACGATCCGCCGCTCCCGATCTCCACCGGCGATCCAGGCGCGCCGCGCCAGCCACGCGAGGTGGCCGAAGAAGAGCAGAGTCGCCCCCAAGCCGAGGAGTCCGGTCTCGTACCAGAGGTCCATCAGGAAGTTGTGGAGGTGGTTGACGCGGAAGTCGCCTTTGACGTGGATCATCAGCACCTGGTCCCCCGCCGCCATCTCCTTGAGATTGCCCATGCCGATGCCGGTCAGCGGATTCTCCGGCGGATGGGCGAAGGCGTGCCGCCACAGTTCGGTACGCCCCGAGGTGAAGCGGTCCAGCACCTGCTGTACCCCCGTGCCCACCTGGGCATCGCGGAAAAACCATGTATAGGAGAGTGCCGCGGAGAGCATCAGCACCCCCGCCGCCACCACCAAGGCAGTGCGCCGCCGCCACCCCTTGACCAGCAACAGATAGCCCAACACCGCGACCAACATCCCCAGCAGCGCCGCCCGCCCCTGGGAATAGACGATGTAACCGAAGGCCAATGGCGCGAGCGCAAGCAGCCCGCCCCAGCGCAGCCGCCGGTCGGCGAACCCGGCCAACCACAGCAATACGAAAGGTGCGAACAGCGGCAGGCTGTCCTCCTTGAGGGCCAGGGCCGGATCGAAGCCCGGTTCCGCCATCACCCCCGGCAGCAACAGATAGAGCTGCACCACCATCAACACCCCGGCGACGGCGAAGGCGCGCACCAGCCGCTGCAGGTTTGCCTCCGACTGCTGCAGGGCGATCAGGGTGAAGACCATCACCGCGCTCTGCAGGACGAAGCGGTAGTAGGACTTGATCGCGCCATGGAGATCGGCGGCGCCGGGGATGCTGGCGCCGAGGGCGAGCAACACCAGCAGGTAGAGCCACAGCCAGGTGCGCCCGCCGCGGATCGTCCGGCCGGCGCAGGCCACCAGCGCCCACGCCAGGTAGATCACCAGCAGCAGATCCACCAGCGCCCGCCCGCTCACCTGGGCGAGCGGCAGGAACGCCGGAATCAGCAGGCCGTGGGAGAAAAACCCCTCCCGCGCCCGTTGGTAGATCGTCCGCAACATCAGCTCAAGCCCCTCTCATCCCCACGATTCGATCGACGACGGCGGCGACCTCGATCGCCGCCATTCCCTCCCGCCCTGCGGGGGGCAGTATGGGGTGGATGTGCGGCGAATGCATCAGCGGCGGCGATGCGCCGAACAGGCCGAGCGCATCGACACCGAGCGCCGCGGCCATGTTGAGGATCCCGGTGTCGTTGCCGACGTAGAGCGCACAGCGCCGCAGCAGGGCGGCCACCTCCATCAACGGCACGCCGACCACCGGCTCGACCCGCCGCTGCGCGCCGAGCCGCTCGACGATCTCGGCCACCAGCCCCTCCTCCGCCGGGCCGCCGACGACGAAGAGCGTCCCGAACCCGCGCCCTTCCAACGACTCGATCAGCCGGGTGAAGCGCTCCCCACCCCACTGCTTGACCGCTTCGCTGCTGCCGACACCGATCGTCAGCCACGGCCCGGGGAGTGCCCCGTAGCGGGCCTCGATGCGCTCCGCGCAAGCGCCCTCGACCACCATCAGCGGCGGCTCGGCCAGCGGTTCCAGGCCGCAGCGGCGCAGCAGCCGATCGGCCTTGTCGATGGGGTGCGCATCCTGCTCCGCACCAGGCAGCGCCACCGGGTGGTTGAGGAAGAGCCGCTGGCCGCCGCGGCCGTAGCCGACCCGCTCGGGGATGCCGGCGAGCCACGCCGCCATGGCGTAGCGGAGGCTGTCGTGGAGCAGCCACACCTTGCGGAAGCGGTGGCGACGCAGCTCCGCGGCGAGCCGCCAGATGCCGCGCCAACCGTCGTGGCGCCCCCGTCCGCGCTCCCGATCCAGCCAGATCACCTCGCCCACCGCCGGGTCGGCGGCGAGCAGCCGGTCGGCCTGGGAGCGGGGCTTGGTCAGCACGCTGACCCGCCCTTCGGGCTCGGCGCGGGCGATGGCGTGGAGATGGGGCAGGTGCCACATCATGTCGCCGATTCCCGGCAGCGGCTGAATCACCAGCACCCCACCGTCACGATCCGCTACCCCACGCCTCACCGCTTCGCCCTCCACTCCCGCGCCCGCCCATAGGCGGCCAGCTTCCCCGCCATGCGGCCGTCCAGGATCCGATACTCCTGGCCGCCCCAGTTGAGGCTCGACTCGGTGGGCAAGACGCGCATGTTGCCGATCTACCGCTGGCCGTCCGCCGCGTCGTCCACCCTATCGCCCACCGCTTCACCATAGACCCGCAGGGTCTCGTCGAGCATCCGCGCCAGGGTGAAGCGCTCCACCGGCGGCACCTCCGGTGGCCGCGCCAGCAGCGCCTCCACCCGCTCGACGAGGCGCGCGAACTCGCCGAGCGGCACCCGCCCGGCGGGGAAACAGCTCCCCAGCACCTCGCCCACGCCGCCGTGGTCATAGCCGACCACCGGGGTGCCGAGACTGAGCGCCTCCAGCACAGTGCGGCCGAAGGACTCCGGTTTGGTGGAGAGCGAGAGGACCAGGTCGGAGACCGCGTAGATCTCGCGCATGTCGTCACGGTGGCCGGTGAAGAGGACCTCCACCCCCAGCACCGCCACCTGCTCACGCAGCTCCGCCAGATAGCCGGCATGGCGCCGGTGCTCCCCGCCCACCACCAGCCCCTTCACCGCCACCCCGCGGTCGCGCAGCGCGGCGAGCAGACGGATGAACTCGAGGTGCCCCTTGAGGCGGGTGATCCGCCCCGGCAGGGTCACCACCGTGGCGCCGCGCAGTTGGGGGTATTGTCCATACCAACGTTGCAGCCAGTCGTCCGCCGGCCGGTAGCCGTAGGGAAAATCGCCGGGGTCCACCCCGCGGTGGATCACCACCACCCGCTCCCGCTCCAGCCACGGGTAGTGCTCGAAGATGAAATCCCGCACCGCCGCGGAGACGGCGATCACCCGTTCGCCGCGTACCATCACCGAGCTGTACCAGCCCGGCGTGTTGAAGCCGTGCACGGTGGTGACGAAGCGCGGACGCCGGGCCTCACCCGCCATCCCGCGCCAGGCGGCCAGGGCGATCCACGCCGGCATCCGCGAGCGGGCATGGAGCACGTCGACCCGCTCCTCGCGCAGCAGGCGGCGCAGCGGCGCGATCAAACCCACGGGCGGGGGCAGCTTGCGACCGATGGGCCAGGCGAGGTGGCGGCTCCCCTCTTCCTCCAGCCGTGGCACCATGCGGCCGCCGCCAGAGATCACGATGGAACGATGGCCCCGCTCCACCAGCGCCCGGGCCACCTCCAGGGTGCCGCGCTCCACGCCGCCGCCGTCGAGGGCGGGGAGCAGTTGGACCACGGTCAATGTTCGTTCAGCCATCGCTCTTCGATCCACTGCGCGCAGCGCGCCGCCTCATCCAGCGGTCGGCTCATCGCCTGCGGCTCATGCCCCCGCCGCCACCGCCCGAAATCGGTCACCAGCCCGTCGGCCAGCAGCCGATCGAGCCCCCGTGCCACCCGCCCGTCGCCGCGCCGCGGCAGACCGAACACACCGACCGCCGCCCCGGCGCTGAGCGCCTCGTAGACCATGTTCACGCTGTCCTCGCTGACCCACACCAGCGGGGCCGCCGCCAGCGCCGCGGGAAACCAGTCGGCACCCACATCGCCGTGCCCCACCCACGCCACCGGCAGGCCGGCCAACAGCGCCCGAAACCCCTGTGGGGTGCGCCGGGAGTCAGCGACCGTCCAGCGCACCTCGGGGCGGGCGACGACCAGTTCGGTGATCTGCTCAGCCAACGCCTCCCCCGTCCAGTGGTGGTGGCGCGAGGGCCCACCCACCAGGATCAGCCCGCTCCCCTCGCGCTTGTCGCCCGGCCGGATGCGGTTGAGGGTGCCGCGGGTCGCCACCACGTTCGCCCGCCGCGGCGGGTCGTCGTGTTCCGGGACGAGGCAGAGATCGAACCAACGACAGGGCAGCGACGGGCGCATCAGCACCACCGCCCGCCCGCCGCGGGCACGGCGGGCGGCGAGCAGGGCGGGATGGGAGCGGTGGCCGGCGGCGAGGATCAGATCGGGATCGGGAAGCGCCGCACCGGCGGGGAAACGGCCGGCCCACCACCAGCCGAAGGCGCGCAGCCGACCGGGCACCGGCAGGTCATGAACCGACAGCGGATGCCGCCGGGCGAGCGCCTCGACCAACCCGAGGGTCTGGTTCTCATGGCCGCGCCGGCCGTCGGTGAGCCGCCAGACCACCCACGGAGAGGAGGCTGTCACGAGTCGTCGCGGAGGGGGCCGGTCAATCCTTCAGCGCGTAGACCGCGCCGCAGTAGGGACACTGCGCCTCGCCGTTCTCGTCCAGGGAGAGGAAGACCCGCGGGTGGGCATCCCACAGCACCATCCCCGGCTGGGGGCAGCAGATCGGCAGCTCGGAGCGGCTCACCTCGTAGCGGGCCTGGGTGCAGGCGGGACGGGACGGTTCGCCGTGGGCGGCGTGGGCAGTTGCGGACATGGTTCCCCCTGAAAGGTCGGTTTGGGACACGGCAGAGATATGTAAGGGACGCGGAAAGAATAAATTACCCCAAATCGCTGGTCTCGCGGCCCGTCTTCGGCGTTGCGGCAAGGGTTACATAGCCGGGCTATGCGCCCCTTGCCGCGCCTTGAAGACGAACCGCGATCCGGCGCCATTTGGGGTAATTTATTCTTTCCGCGTCCCTAACTCTTCCGTGTCCCTTAAAACTCCACCTGACGGTAGAGTTCGCTCAATGGCAGATCGATGCCCCACCGTTCCAGCCGGATCACCCCGGCCTCGCCGGAGGCCTCGGTGAGTAGCCAGCGGTCGGGACCGTGGCGCTGGAACAGCTCGGCGTGGAGCCGGTCCTGGGCCAGCAGCAGGTAGTATTCCAGCGACTCGATGGCGCGGTAATGCTCGAACTTGAGACCGCGATCGTAGGATTCGGTGCTCTCGGAGAGCACCTCGACGATCAGCGTGGGTTGCTCCACGTGGAGCTTTTCGTGGCGCCCCTCTTCGCACAGCACCATCGCATCGGGGTAGCAGAACTTGTCGGCAGCGGCGATGAACAGCTTGCGGTCCGGGCCGAAGACCCGACACGGCAGGTCACGGAAGGCGGCGAGCAGAGCGGCACCGGTAGCCAGCGAGATAAAGGCGTGGTTCTCGGTACCGCCGGTCATGGCGAACACCTCGCCCGCCAGGTATTCGTAGCGCATCCCCTCCGCCGTTTCGACGGCGAAGTACTCCTCGTGACTCAACCGGTCTCGCTGTTCCGCCGGATCGACCATCTCCCGCCCCTCCGCTTCGTGGTGGTTGGCCCCATATATAGGCCGCCGCAGCGTCGCGCTCAACACCCGAGGCGGCGAGCGCCGCCCTCCCTACCCGACGAAGCTCAACCACTCCGGATGGACGTCGCGACGCCCGTGCACCTGATCGAAGTAGGTGCTCTGCAGCCGCTCGGTGACCGGCCCGCGGCACCCTGCGCCGATCTGCCGGCCGTCCACCTCGCGGATCGGCGTCACCTCGGCGGCGGTGCCGGTAAAGAACGCCTCGTCGGCGACGTAGACCTCGTCGCGGGTGATCCGCTTCTCCTTGATGGTGTAGCCCGCCTCGTGGGCGAGATGGAAGATGGTGTTGCGGGTGATGCCGTCGAGCGCCGAGGTGAGGTCGGGGGTGTAGATCACCCCGTCGCGCACCAGGAAGATGTTCTCGCCGGAGCCCTCGGCGACGTAGCCCTCGTTGTCCAGCAGCATCGCCTCCTGGGCACCGCCGGAGAGCGCCTCGGTGAGGGCCAGCATCGAGTTCATGTAGTTGCCGTTGGCCTTCGCCTTGCACATGGTGATGTTGACGTGGTGGCGGGTGTAGGAAGAGGTGCGCACCTTGATCCCCTTCTCCATCGCCTCCTGGCCCATGTAGGCGCCCCACGGCCAGGCGGCGACCATCACATGCACCTTCAGGTTGTCGGCGCGCAGCCCCATCCCCTCGGAGCCGTAGAAGACCATCGGCCGAATGTAGACCGAGGGCTCCCCGGCGTAGTCGTTCTCGCCCACCGAGGCCAACGTCGCCGCGTTCACCTCGTCCTTGGTGAAGGGCATCTTGATGTTCATGATGTGGGCGGAGCGGAACAGCCGGTCGGTGTGCTCCTGCAGGCGGAAGATCGCCTGCCCCTGGTCGGTCCGGTAGGCACGCACCCCCTCGAAGACCCCCAAACCGTAGTGGAGGGTGTGAGTCAGGACGTGGGTCTTCGCCTCCCGCCAGGGGACCATCGCCCCGTCGAGCCAGATGAAGCCGTCGCGATCGTGCATCGGCTGGTCAATGGACATGCGTGCCTTCTCCTACACAGAACTCAGGATCGGTTAAACCGCTAATAATAGCGCGTCGATGACGCCCTGGACAAAGCTTTAACACATCGTCGACCCGCCCCGCCCTCCTCGACGTTGCGGGTTTCCGCCGCCTTCCCGTAACAAAAACCATTATTGACGTATGGAAATCACAGCCTAGTATTTACACCTATCGATTTGGAACCGTTCTAAATATGAGCGATTCCGAATCGATCGTCAGACCGAGCACGACAACGACCATTGAATTCGGAGCAAACCCATGAGTGGAAATTCACGCCTCTCCCACGCCCTGCTCGCCGCCGCGGCACTGACCGCCGCGGCCCCCACCTTCGCCAAGGAGCCGATCGATCCGATCCGCCCGGTGCAGGAGATCAACCTCGCCCAGGTGGAGCTGGGCAAGAAGCTCTACTTCGACCCGCGCCTCTCCAAGTCGGGCTTCATCTCCTGCAACTCCTGCCACAACCTGAGCATGGGCGGCACCGACAACCTCAAGACTTCCATCGGTGACCACTGGAACCAGGGCCCGATCAACGCCCCCACGGTGCTCAACTCCAGCCTCAACCTGGCCCAGTTCTGGGACGGCCGCGCCAAGGACCTCCAGGCCCAGGCCGGCGGCCCCATCGCCAACCCCGGCGAGATGGGCTTCACCCACAAGCTCGCCGTCGACGTGCTCGCCTCCATCCCGCAGTACGTGGTGGAGTTCCAGCAGGTGTTCGGCACCGACCAGATCACCATCGACGAGGTGACCCGGGCGATCGCCGAGTTCGAGAAGACCCTGGTCACCCCCAACTCGCGCTTCGACCAGTGGCTGTTGGGCAAGAAAGACGCGCTGACCGCCGACGAGCTGGCCGGCTACAAACTGTTCAAGGATAGCGGCTGCGTCGCCTGCCACAACGGCGAGGCGGTGGGCGGCAACTCCTTCCAGAAGATGGGTCTGGTCGAACCCTACCAGGCGAAGAGCCCGGCCGAGGGGTTGAGCGCGGTCACCGGCAAGGATGCCGACCGCTTCAAGTTCAAGGTGCCGACCCTGCGCAACGTGGAGCGCACCTACCCCTACTTCCACGATGGCGAGGCGGAGACCCTTACCGAGGCGGTCAACACCATGGGCCGCATCCAGCTGGGCAAGAAGTTCACCAAGGAGGAGAACGCCAATATCGTCGCCTTCCTCAAGACCCTGACCGGCGACCAGCCCAGCTTCCAATTGCCGATTCTGCCGCCCTCCACCGACAAGACCCCGGCACCGAAACCCTTCGACTGAGGACTCCGGCCGGAGCTTGGACTCCCCGCGGCGCCCGGCCCCGGCCGGGCGCCTTTTAATTGCCACAACCAATCATATCGATAGAAACAATCGAATTCACCGCGCCCATCGCGTGAACTAAGCTTTATCCCGCTTGGCAGCCACTGCCAATACACCCCCCGCAACCACAGTTTAATGAGGTATCTCGACATGGAATTGAAAGGCAGCAAGACCGAACAGCATCTGAAGGACGCCTTCGCCGGTGAGTCCCAGGCCAACCGCCGCTATCTCTACTTCGCCAGCAAGGCCGACGTCGAGGGCTACAACGACGTCGCCGCGCTGTTCCGCTCCACCGCGGAGGGCGAGACCGGCCACGCCCACGGCCACCTGGAGTACCTGGAGCAGTGCGGCGACCCCGCCACCGGCCTGCCCTTCGGCGCCACCGGCGACAACCTGAAGACCGCGGTGGCCGGCGAGACCCACGAGTACACCGACATGTACCCCGGCATGGCGAAGGACGCCCGCGACGAGGGCTTCGACGAGATCGCCGACTGGTTCGAGACCCTGGCCAAGGCGGAGCGCTCCCACGCCAACCGCTATCAGAAGGCCCTGGACGAGCTGGACGCCTGATCGAAAACGGCGCTCGCCGTGGCGGGACTCTCCCCCGCCGCGGCGCATGCCGTCCCCCCTATCCAAGACAAGAGGTACAAGGACCATGGCCGCGCCGATCAAAGAGGGCAACCTCGAAGCCCCGACCCGCCACCCGCTGGATTGGAAGAACCCCGCGTTCTACGACGAGCAGGCGCTCTTCACCGAGCTGGAACGGGTCTTCGACATCTGCCACGGCTGCCGGCGCTGCGTCAGCCTCTGCCAATCCTTCCCCACCCTGTTCGACCTGGTCGACGAGTCCGAGACCCTGGAGGTCGACGGCGTGGCGAAGTCCGATTACTGGAAGGTCGTGGACCACTGCTATCTCTGCGACCTCTGCTTCATGACCAAGTGCCCCTACACCCCGCCCCATGAGTGGAACCTCGACTTCCCGCACCTGATGCTGCGCGCCAAGGCGGTGAAGTACCGGAAGGGCGAGGTGAAGCTGCGCGACAGGATCCTCACCAGCACCGACGCGGTAGGGTCGCTCGCCGGCATCCCGGTGATCTCCGGGGTGGTCAACGCGGTCAACAAACTCAAGCCCACCCGCAAGATCCTCGAAGGGGTGCTCGAGGTCCACGCCGATGCGCGGCTCCCCGAATTCCACTCCAACCCCCTGCGCTCGCGGCTCGCCGCCAAGCGCGGCACCCGCGCCGAGGGCGACCCGGCCGGCCCGACCAAGGGCAAGGTGGCGCTCTTCGCCACCTGCTACGGCAACCGCAACGAGCCGGTGATCGGCGAGGATCTGGTGGCGGTATTCGAGCACAACGGCATCCCGGTGACCCTGGCCGAGAAGGAGCAGTGCTGCGGCATGCCCAAGCTGGAGCTGGGCGACCTGGAGTCGGTGGCCGCGGCGAAGGAGGCGAACATCCCGGTGCTCGCCAAGCTGGTCGACGAGGGCTGGGACATCGTCGCCCCGGTCCCCTCCTGCGCGCTGATGTTCAAGCAGGAGCTGCCGCTGATGTTCCCCGACGACCCCGAGGTCGCGAAGGTTGGCAAGGCAATCTTCGACCCCTTCGAATACCTGATCCACCGTCACAAGGCGGGCAAGTTGAACACCGCCTTCAAGCAGCCGCTCGGCAAGGTCGCCTACCACGCCGCCTGCCACCAGCGGGTGCAGAACGTCGGCGCCAAGACCCGCGAGGTGCTGGCGCTGATCCCGGAGACGACGATCACCGCGATCGAGCGCTGCTCCGGCCACGACGGCACCTACGCGGTGAAGAAGGAGTTCCATGAGGCGTCGATGAAGATCGTCCGCCCGGTGGTCAACCAGGTGAAGAAGGCGGAGGTGGACCACTACGGCAGCGACTGCCCGATGGCCGGCCACCACATCGAACACGGGCTGGCCGACGGCAGCCACACCGAGCACCCGATGAGCCTGCTGCGCAAGGCCTACGGTATTTGAAACGGGAATTCGCCACGGAGCCACGGAGGGCACGGAGCTTGTAGGTTTTCCCCTCCGTGTTCTCCGTGGCTCCGTGGCCAACTCCGAGGATTCAACGATGAAAGCACTGACCCGCGAAGATCTCTACTCCCTCGAACAGTACGCCGAGGCGCGCAGCGAATTCCGCGCGAAGGTGATCGAGTACAAGAAGGTGCGCCGGGTCGCCGTCGGCCCCCACGCCACCCTGCACTTCGAGGACCGCCTGACCATGCAGTACCAGGTGCAGGAGATGCTGCGCATCGAGAAGATCTTCGAGGCCGCCGGCATCAACGAGGAGCTGGAGGTCTACAACCCGCTGATTCCCGACGGCCGCAACTGGAAGGCCACTTTCATGATGGAGTATTCCGACGTGGAGGAGCGCAAGGCGATGCTCGCCAAGCTGGTCGGCGTGGAGCAGGCGCTCTACATGCAGGTGGTGGGCTTCGAGCGGGTCCACCCGATCGCCAACGAGGACCTGGAACGGAGCACCGAGGAGAAGACCTCGTCGGTCCACTTCGTGCGCTTCGAGCTGAGCGACGCCATGGCGGAAGCGGCCAAGGGCGGCGCCGCCATCCGCGCCGGCATCGACCACGCCGCCTACCGCGAGGAGGTGGCGCTCAACCCCGCCCAGCGCGACTCGCTGGTGGCCGATCTGGATTGAGCGGCCTCCGGAACGGGCGAAGGGGCGCATACTTACCGTATGCAACCCTTTGCGCAACGCCGCCGGGGGAGCGGATCGGCGTCCCGAAACAGGGAGTCGTTCTTTCGCGGGCCCTTCGCGTCGTCAGACCGAAAATTTATGCGACACTGGGGTCTACTATCGGCGAGCGCAGGCGACTCAACAGCCGGCGCAGATCCTGGACACGCGATATGGCCGCCACCAACTTCAAAACCGAGAACAACACCTTCCGCAAACTAATCGGCAACGGACTGACCTACCGCATACCCCGTTTTCAACGCGATTACAGTTGGACGAACGAAGAATGGGAGGATCTGTGGACGGACCTTCTCGGCACGTTAAGAACCGATGGTGAAACGGCCCATTACATGGGTTATTTGGTGTTGCAGTCGACCGACGACAAACGCTTCGACGTAATCGACGGTCAACAACGATTGACGACGATCAGCATTATCGTTCTCGCCGTCCTCAAGAATATCCGGCGGCTCGTCGAGACGGGGAACGAAGCCGATGCAAATCAGCGGCGTTTCGACCAGATCCAGCAGACCTACGTCGGATATCTCGATCCGGTAACGCTGGTCGCACGCCCGAAACTCACTCTCAACCGGAACAACAATAACTACTACCAGAATTATCTGGTGCCGCTCGGTCACCTTCCACAACGCGGTTTCAGAACCTCCGAACATCTCTTGCGCAAGGCGTTCGATTGGTTCGACAGGCAGGTAAGTGCCTACCTGAAGGCCAGTTCCGGCGACGAAGGAAAACGGCTTGCCCAGTTGATCGAGGATGTTAGCGACCGCCTGTTCTTTACCGTTATCACGGTGACCGACGAACTGAACGCCTACAAAGTCTTCGAAACGCTGAACGCCCGCGGAGTACGGCTCTCCGCGACGGATCTCCTGAAGAACTATCTGTTCTCCGTACTCGACCGGGGGGGCGAAACCGATCACGAGTTGCGTAATCTGGAAGACCGTTGGGAGGCGACCGTCGGGCGCCTGCAGTCGGAGAACTTTCCGGATTTTCTGCGCGCGCACTGGAACAGCCGCCGCGCCTTTGCGCGGCAAGCAGATCTGTTCAAGACGATTCGCTCGCAGGTGGGCTCCCGCGACGCGGTCTTCCAGTTACTCCGTGACATGGAGCAGGATCTCGATACCTACCTTGCGCTATCGTCTCCCGAGGCATCGGATTGGCCACAGGACGACAGGCGCTTCGCAGGCATTCTGAAGACCTTCAGGGTTCGACAACCCTACCCGCTTCTGCTGGCCGCAAAGCGCATATTCGACCCCGCGGACTTCACCGGCCTGCTGCGTGCGACGGTCGTCATATCCATGCGCTTCAACGTCATCGGCGCCGGCAGTGCAGCGGAACAGGAGCGCAATTACCACGCCGTGGCCGAACGGATCGCCAAGGGGGAATTCGCGCAGCTGGGACCAACCCTTACCGCGATGCGCGGCGTCTATCCCGATGACGTCTCGTTCCGTGCCGCGTTCGCCGACAAGGTGATTCGAACCACCGATTCGCGAAACAACCGGGTCGTGCGCTTTATCCTCTGCGCCCTCGAAAAGCACCTGTCCGGTCAAGAGCTCGACTTTGCCAGCGACACGTTCAATGTCGAGCACGTATTACCGCAGAACGCTCCGGATGGCTGGGGTGGCTTCTCCAATGACGAGGCCGACGCCTTGCGCTATCGATTGGGAAACATGACGCTGCTTAGATCGGGAACCAATCGCAAAATCGGTGCCGAATCCTATTCCGCGAAGCGCGATGCCTATCGGGCGAGCGGCTTTTCCATCACGCAGAGATTGGCGGACGAGAACGCCGAATGGACACCCGAAAGGGTCGCCAATCGGCAGGAATGGATGGCCAACCAAGCCACCTCCATTTGGCGCATCGCCCAGTTGAGCTGACCGACGGGATGTCCAGCATGCTTATCTCAGCGGATCGCGCGCCATGAACGATCCTATTGCCCTAGCCATCACCGGCGCCTCCGGCGCCCCCTACGGGCTGCGCCTGCTGGAGTGCCTGCTGGAGGCGGGTCGCGGGGTCTACCTGATGATCTCCGAGGCGGGCCGGCAGACCCTGGAGATCGAGAGCGGACTGCGGCTACCCGAGGCGGTGGCGGAGCAGCAGTTGCTGCTCGGCGAGCTCTACCACGCCCAGGAGGGGCAGCTGCGGGTGCTCGGCCCGCGGGAGTGGACCGCGCCGGTCGCCTCCGGCTCCGGCGCGCCGCGGGCGATGGTGGTCTGCCCCTGCTCCATGGGCACCCTCTCGGCGATCGCCGTTGGGGCCAGCGACCAGCTCATCGAACGGGCCGCCGACGTGGCGATCAAGGAGCGGCGCCAACTGATCCTGGTGCCACGGGAGACCCCATTGTCGGCGATCCACCTGGAGAACCTGCTCAAGCTCGCCCGCCTCGGGGTAACCATCCTGCCGCCCAGCCCCGGCTTCTATCACCAGCCGGCCACGGTGGCGGAGCTGGTGGACTTCATCGTCGCCCGCATCCTCGACCACCTCGGCATCGAACAGCGCCTCACGCCCCGCTGGGGCGAAGCGCTTCCCCCCGCCGCCAACTGACACTCCCGTAGGTCGGGCAAAGGAGCGATAGCGACGTGCCCGACGCGCCGCCGCCGGGGCTGCTCCCGTACGGTGGATGGAAGAGTGATATCTCACGAAAGCGGGTGCCGGTCGCTCACCTGCACTTTCGGGAGAGAACTCCGCGGCGCCGTGTTGGGCACGTCGCTATCGCTCCTTTGCCCAACCTACGGTAGCTCCTTAACGATCAACAAAACCCCATCGCCCCGATAGGCCGTTCGCCAATCCGCGAGGGCACTGCGCAGCCGCTCCACGGCATCCGCCTCGAACGGCCCGGTGCGCGGGTAGTGAAACCACGGAAACGGCGCGTACAGTGCCTGCGGCTGGAGGCTGCCGAGCCACAGCGGGCGCCCCTCCCCGCTGGTCACCGGCGCGCGCCACAGGCGCAACACCCACTGGCGTTCCGGCTCGGCGGCGGGACGGATCATCGCCAGCGCCTCGTGACGGCCGTCGTGGACCCGCGGCAGCAGCGGCAGCTCCGCCAGCGGCAGACCGGGGGCGAGCCAGCGCAGGGCGGTCGCACCGTCGAAGGGGGGCGGCTCCCGCCAGCCGGCCGCCGCCAGCGCGGCGCGGATCACCGGCAGTTCGCCGAACCACTGGAGCGACAGCGGCTGGCGGTGGCGCCCCACCAGGTCCTCGCGCTGCTGCGGCAACGTTGCCCAGCCCCCCGTCCACCACTGCCGCACGCCCATCACCTCCGTCGTCTGGCGCAGCGCATAGCGTTGGAGATCCTCCGCACCGCGCCACAGGTGCCACGGCAGCTGCACCGCCAGCAGCGCAACCAGCGCGACGGCGGTCAGCCGGGCCGGCGCCGGCGGCGCGTGGCGACTGTAGGCGATGCCCAGCAACGCCGCCCAGGCGAGCCCCAGGGCGAGCCCGCCGAGCACGTCGCTGGGCCAGTGGGCCCCCAGATAGACCCGCGAGAAGGCCACCGCCACCGCCACCACCGTGGCCACCGAGTAGGGCAGCCAGCGCCACGGCAGGCGCAGCCCGCGGGCCACCGCCACCGCCAGGAAGCCGTAGAGGGCGGCGGCACGGTTGGCGTGCCCACTGGGGAAGGCGTAAGCCTCCAGCCCGGCGATCAGTTCCGGCCGCGGGATCGCCAGCAGCGGCTTGAGCAGGCTGGGGGCCGCCAGGGCGAAGGCCAGCGCCGCCAGCCAGTGGGCGAACAGCGGCCACTGCCGGCGCCAGGCGAGCCAGCCGGCCACCAGCGCGGCGAACAGCGTCAGGGCGACCCCGTCGGTGAGCTGGGTGAACGCCACCATCAGCCGGTCGGCGGCCGGGGTGCGCAGCCCCTGCAGGGCGTCGAACAGCGCCTCGTCCCACCCCAGCGGTCCCGCCGCCACCGCCCCGGCGAGGTGGACGAAGCCCCACGCCCCGCCGACCAGCAGCGCGGCAACGAACAGCAACCCGAGGGGCTCCGGATGCTCCGGATCGACCAGCGCCGCCACCGTGCGACCGAACAGCGGATGGCGCCCGGCCCAGGCGAGGCCGCGCGCGACCAGCCGCTCGGCCCGCGGATAGAGCCGGTTGAACCCGCGATGGACCAGCCACCAGATGGCACCGAGGGCGACCAGCAGGAGCAGGAGCAGCAGCGCCAGCCGCCCGGCCACCTCGGCGGCCAACGACAGCGACGCGCCGAGAGCGATCCCCGGCAGGAGGTAGGCGGGGGCCCAGCCGGCGGCGGAGAGCAGGTTGAAGGCGAGGAAGCGGCCGGGGTGCATGTGCAGCATACCAGCCACCGCCGGGATCACCGGGCGCAACGGGCCGAAGAAGCGGCCGAACAGCACGCTCTTGCCGCCGTGGCGGCGGAAGAAGGCGATGCCGCCTTCGATCAGCTCCGGGTGGCGGTTGAACGGCCACACCCCGCGCAGCCGCTCGCCGTAGCGCCGCCCCAGCCAGAAGCTGGCGGCATCCCCCGCCGCCGCGCCGAGGAAGGCGTAGAGCAGGGTCGGCCACAGCGGCAGCGCGCCGAGGGCGACCAGGGCGCCGACGCCGAACATCAGCACCGTGCCGGGGACGATCAGCCCGACCAGGGCGAGCGACTCGCCGAAGGCGATCAGCAACACCCCGAGCCCGCCCCAGCCCGGATGGGCCGTGAACCAGTCGAGCACGGGTTGGGGATCGAACCACTCCATGGGAGCGGATTATAGGGGCGGCGGGTCCTTTTTGAGGTCGGGAGGGAAAACGCGGAGAACGCAAAGGCGCAGAGAGCGCAGAGAAGAAGGGAAATTGCGGGTGTAGGAGCTGGTCTCAGGCCGCGATGGCTCGGAAGAATCGCGGCCTAAGGGCCTACAGGATTCGCCTTCCCGTCTGGTTACGACGCTCCGCGTCGTAACCGGCCACCTTGGACGCTCTGCGTCCTTAAACGAGGCACCATACCGAAACCCGTGCGCCCTCGTTTGACACGACGCGGAGCGTCGAAGAGCGGCGTTTCCACGCTGAGCGTGGAAACGAGAGCAGAGATCAACGCAGAAGCGCCAAGACGCGAAGGCCGCGATGATACGTCCCCTTTGCGGCCTTCGCGCCTTTGCGTTGAATCAGGTCGCCTTGAGGGCCTCCAGCACGCCATCCCAGAAGCGGATGCGCGCCTGGATCGCCTGGGCGCCGGCCTCCTCGGCCTCGCGCAGCTTGGCCTCGTCGCCGCCGCAGAGGATCTCCAGCAGCTTCAGCGACAGCGGGCCGTGGAAGTCCTCGTCCAGGTGGATGTGGCGGTGGAGATAGAAGTGGAAGATCGGCGCATCGCGCTCGGCGATGCCCATGCGGGCGAGGAAGGCGCGGAACATGCCGGGGATGACGTGCTCGCGTCCCACCGCCAGCGCGGCGGCCACCAGGTGGGGCTTGCCGGAATCGATGAAATCGAAGGTGGTGGTGGAGAACGCCCGCGAGGGCGCCGGCACCTCCGCCCACTGGAGAGCGGCGCGGATGCCCTCGCCCTTCACCCGCTCGAGGAAGGCGAGCACGTTGGCCGGATCGGCCCCCACCTCGCGCATGGCACCGCAGTAGAGCTCGAAGTGGCTGGCGAAGGCCGGCGCGCCGTCGGGGCCGGCGGGCGCCTCGTCGGACTCCTCCTCCAGCACCAGGGAGTTGATGAAATGGGCCACCGCCGCGTCCGGCCCCGGCGTCCACGGGAAATCCGCCGGCGCGATCGCCTTCTGCAGGTACTTCACCAGGGACATGAAGTCCCACACCGAATAGATATGGTGGGCCATGAACAGGCGCAGCTGGTCCACGTTGCCCACCGCCCCGTAGACCGGGTGGCGGTCGAGCTGCTGCTGGTAGTCGCGGATCGCCTCGACGTTGAAGGAACGGCTCATGAATGCGGCCTCTTGAAAAGGATCGGGATCGATTTTGCTATATGTAGGCAGAAACACCTAAATTCAATTTTTCCGCCCGTTGACCGACGCCGAGCCTCTCGGCAGAGTGGAAACGCCAGTCACGGGGAGCGTCCCATGTCCAATACCATCGTCGGCACACCCTACGCTTGTCACCTGTCGCCTGTCGCCTCTCCATGACCGACTCCGTTCGCGACCAGTACGAACGCTTCCCCTACCCGCCGGTGCCGTGGCCGGCGCTGCCGCGGCGGGGCGTGGGGGCGGCACTACGTTTCGATACGGTGGCCGGGCGCCCCCACGACGGCCTGCGCATCCTGGTGGCCGGGGCCGGCACCCTGGAGGCGCTGGTGGTGGCCCAGGCCCACCCGCGGGCCGCCGAGGTGGTGGCGGTAGAGCTGAGCGGCGCATCGGTCGCCCAACTGCGCAAGCGGATCGGGCTGGCCCGCCTCAGCGCCGCCCTGGGGCTGCGGCGGCTGCCGCCGATCCGCGTCGAGCGGGCCGACCTGCACGATTGGCAGGGGGAACGCTTCGACTACATCCTCGCCTCCAACCTGCTCCACCACCTGCCCGAGCCGGCGGCGATGCTGGCGCGGCTGGCCGGCTGGCTCGCCGACGACGGGCTGCTGCGGCTGCGCACCTACCCCCGCCAGAGCCGGCTGTGGATCCGCGAGACCGGGCGCTGGCTGCGACTGAACGGTGTCGGACCGCAGACGCCGCGGCTGGTGAAGACGGCGCATCAGGCAATGGAACGGCTCCCCGCGGGCCACCCGCTGCGCAGCGCCTTCCTCGGCCACGGCGAGCGGCACCACCCCGCCGGCTTGGTGGACGCCTTCCTGCATGCCCGCGAGAACCCGTTGAGCCCCCTGGCGTGGCAGGCGGCCTGCGCCCGCGCCGGGCTGGCGCTGATGGCCGAGGGGCAGGCGGCCGGTGCGCGCAGCGACTTACTGGCCGAGCGGCTGCCGGCCACCGCCGCCCTCGACCGCTGGCAGCGGTTGCAGGTGCTGGACGACCTGCTGGAGCTCACCGCCAATCCGATCTTCTGGCTACGCAAGGGGGCGGAGCCGCCCCTCCCGCCGGAAACCGGCGGCGAGACGGCGGAGGAGAGCGTCACCCCCCTGGAGGCGATCGCCGCCGGGGCGCCGTTGCGCATTCCGTCGCGTATCCATTGGGAGTTGGCCGAAGGGCTGCGGCGGGCGGCGGAGATCCTGGGGCGCGCCGGAGTGGGGTTGGAGGAGGCGCTGGCGGTATTGCGGCGGGAAGTGGGGCCGCGGGTGGACCGCAAAGGGGGGACACTGCCCGGCCTGAGCATCGGCGAGTATGCGGAAGAGGGGCTGCTGACCCTGCCGCAACCCTGGGGCGAGACGCAGTGGAACCGACTGGCGGAGCGGCTCGGCCCCGGCCAACGCCTCCACTATCGCGGCGAGCCGCTCCCCGGCGCCGACCTCGCCACCCAGGCGGCGTGGTTGCAGCTCCGTTATGGAGCCCTCGAGTCGTGGCTGGAACCGGTCGCCCTCGTCAACCCCCAATCGCCAACCGGGGTTCAGCGCCGACGGCGGGTGCGGCCCGCCCCATAGGGTGGCCCGTGGCCACCGAGCCTCGCCGCCGGCACCGCCCCAAAACCGGGGTGCGGCCCTCAATCAGCCTCTTCTCCGCGCCTCCGCGTCTCTGCGTCCTCCGCGTTTCCTTCCAGGGCGCTGAACGGCCCCGCCCTACGGATACAGCTCGCGCACGCCGGTGCCGCGGATGCGGTCGAAATAGCGCGCCCGGTAGACCAGCCGCCGCGAGGCGTTCTCCGGATCGTTGAAACCGGTCCGGTCGTGGAGCACGTTGTTGCACAGCAGCCCCATCCCCGGCTCCAGGCGGGCGCGGTAGATGTAGGGCAGATCGCTCGCCAGCAGCTCGCCGAGGGCCGCCACCGCCGCCTGCACCGCAGGCGCCGCGCTCCACACGATGTTGCGCTTGCGGGCGGTGTAGCGCATGTGCAGCGAATCGCTGGCGGCGTGGTAGGCGAACACCGGCCCCACCGCGTCGCCCCGCTCCCCCCCCTCGGAGTCCTTGCCCGGCGGGATGGTCATGGCGTCGCCCTGCATCAGCGCGCGGATGTGGCCGGGGTCGGCGTCGCGCAGCAGGATGTAGGCGATCTCCTGGTCGAGCAAGGCGTTCTCGCCGCCACTGGCGGCCGCATGGACGCAGTGCAGCAACAGGCCGCGGATCTGGCGCTCGGGGAGGTTGTAGTAGCCGTCGGTATGCCAGGAGATGGGGCGGTCGGTGTAGGGGATGTATTTGGCCCGCTCGCCCCCCGGATTGACGGTGAGCGAGGTGAGGCCGTCGTCGTCGGAGAGGTAGTTGGCATCCATCGCCACCAGCCCCAGCTGTTCGCCGGCACGCCGGGCGATCGCCTTGTCCGGATCGTCGCCGGTGGCCCCGGCGTAGATCACCAGGTTGGTCTTCTCCACCCGCCGGCGCAGCGCCGCCAGCTCCGCGTCGCTGAACCGGCGGGGGTCGCGCACCTCGACCACCAGCGCCTCCACCGCGGCGGGATAGTCCGCCAGCTTGGCGTCGCGCCAGCGGCGGTAGGCGTCGTCGTTCTCCAGGTTGAAGGGGGAGTCGGCGGGGATCGGGTCGTGGTAGGTCATTGCGGGTGTCAGGTGTCAGGTGTCAGGTGTCAGGTGTCAGGTGTCAGGTGTCAGGTGTCAGGTGTCAGGTGTCAGGTGTCAGGTAAGAGGGTATGGCCGGCGGCGGCGGGATCAACCCTGCGCGACGGAGGGTTCTTCGGGGATCGGGCACTTCGCGCCCTGCTCGTCGAGGCAGACGAAGGAGACGTGGGTGGTGAACACCGGCGCCTCGCGCCCGCTGTCGAGGTCGTCGCAGAACACCTCCACGGCGTAGCGGGTGGAGGTGCGCCCGCGGGCCCCCTCCAGGGCCGAGATGCGCAGGATCGAACCCTCGCGGATCGGGTGGTGGAACTCCACCCGGTCCATGGCGACGGTGACGAAACGGCAGCCCGGGTGATCCCGGCTCGCCGCGATCCACGACACCTCGTCCACCCATTTCAGCAGGTTGCCGCCGAACAGGTAGCCGTAGTGGTTGAGGTGCTCGGGCAGCACCAGCTTGTAACTCTCCATCTCTCCTCCAGCGCGGTCGGCGGAAATAGCGAAGAACTATACTTGGAGTGAGAGAGGAACGCCTCTGACGGAGGTGTAACGATGCGTATCGACTCCTACACCACCCTGCAGCAGCTGCTCGGCCAGCAGCAGCTCACCCAGCAGTTGTACGGTCAGCAGTATTACGCTCACCAGTTGTACAACCAGCAAGTGGCCGAGACGCAGGGGCTCGACCTGCAGGAGCTCCTCTCCGTCGGCCAGACCGGCAGCACCCGCCAGACCACCGGCAGCAGCGACTATCTCAGCGCCGTCTACGGTCAGGTCACCCTCTCCTCCTTCGGCCTGCAGATCAGCGACCTCTACCAGTCCCTGAAGGGCATCGACGACAGCGCCGCCCGCGAGGAGGCCGGCGACGGCCTCACCGCGGTGATGCGCGACCTGATGAGCAACCCCGACGGCCTGCGCACCGTCACCTTCCTGGCCGGCATGAACGACACCCTGCGCACCGATCCGCAGGCCTTCAAGGCGTTCTTCGAGGCCGCCGACCAGGTGAACGACGCCGGCTACAGCCTCACCCGCTGGATCGACACCTACAGCCGCATCGAGGACGAGGAGGCCCAGCAGGCCTTCGTTGCGGAGACCGACGAACTGCTCACCTCCACCGGCGAGGACGATGCGACGCTCCAGCGCGAGGTGTTCAACCAGCTCCTCGACAACGTCAACCGGATCGCCAGCTCCGGTCTCGACGGCGCGGCCCTGAGCAGCCGCTACGACCAGTACTTCGGCGGCCTCAACCCGCTGAGCGGGATGGAGGAGAAGCAGGTCTACATGGCCCGCTTCGAGGCCGAACTGAAGACCGCCGCGGTCTACCCCTCCGGTACGGCAGCCTGAGCGCTTGTCTTCCCCGCCCCCACCGTGGAACCATTGGCGATCCACTCCGCCCCCGGATCGACCCGATGAAAACACGGCCCGAACAGCAGCACGAGGCGAGCTTCGTCGCCGCCTTCCGCAACTCCGCCCCCTACATCAACGCCCACCGTGGGCGCACCTTCGTGGTGGTGTTCGGCGGCGAGGCGGTGCAGGACACGGACTTCGCCGGTTTCATCCACGACGTGGCACTGCTCAACAGCCTCGGCATCCGCCTGGTGTTGGTCCACGGCGCCCGCCCGCAGATCGAGGCGCGGCTGCGCGAACGGGGCACCGAAATCCGCTACGTCAACGGCCTGCGGGTGACCGACGCGGACGCGCTGGCCTGCGTCAAGGAGGCCGCCGGCTCGGTGCGGGTGGAGATCGAGGCGCTGCTCTCCATGGGCCAGGCCAACACCCCGATGGCCGGCGCCCGGCTGCGCGTCGCCTCCGGCAACTTCGTCACCGCCCGCCCGCTGGGCATCCGCGAGGGGGTCGACTACCAGCACACCGGCGAGGTGCGGCGGATCGACGCCGCGGCAATCCACCAGCGGCTGGAGCAGGGGGCGGTGGTACTACTCTCGCCGATCGGCTACTCGCCCACCGGCGAGGTGTTCAACCTCTCCGCCGACGAGGTGGCCACCGCCGCCGCCGGCGCCCTGCGCGCCGACAAGCTGGTCTGCTTGGTGGAGGGGGCGGGGGTGGTCGACGAGCGCGGGCAGCTCGCCCGCCAGCTCTCCCCCGCCGCGGCGGAGGCGATCCTCGACGGCGACGAGGAGCTGCCCGACGACGTCACCCACCTGCTGCGCGCCGCCATCGCCGCCTGCCGCGCCGGGGTACCGCGAGCCCACCTGGTGAGCCGCCACACCGAGGGGGCGATGCTGCTCGAACTGTTCACCCGCGACGGCGTCGGCACCCTGGTCACCGCCGAGCGCTACGAGAGCATGCGCCAGGCGACCATCGACGACGTCGGCGGCGTGCTCGAGCTGATCGCGCCGATGGAGCAGGAAGGGATTTTGGTGCGCCGCTCCCGCGAACAGTTGGAGCTGGAGATCGAGCGCTTCACCGTCGCCGAGCGCGACGGCATGATCATCGCCTGCGCCGCCCTCTATCCCCACCCGGAGGAGCGCATCGGCGAGCTGGCCTGCGTCGCCGTCCACCCCGACTACCGCGCCGGCGGCCGCGGCGACACCCTGCTGGAACAGATGGAGCGGCTCGCCCGCCAGCAGGGGCTGGAGCGGCTGTTCGTGCTCACCACCCGCACCGCCCAATGGTTCGAGGAGCGCGGCTTCCGCAAGGCGGAGCTGAAGGAGCTGCCGCCGCGCCGGCGCGAGCTCTACAACTACAAGCGTGGCTCCAAGGTGTTCATCAAGGGGGTGTGAAGGGGATGTTCTACCTCGATCTCTTCGCCGCCCTCGACCGCCACCGGGTCCGCTACATCCTGGTCGGCGGGGTTGCGGTCAACCTCTATGGCATCCCCCGCATGACGATGGACGTGGACCTGGTGCTGGCCCTCGATCTCGAAAATCTCGAAACCTTTTTCAAGGCGGCCCGCGAACTCAACCTGAAGCCGCAGGCACCGCTCCCCCTGGAAGCCCTGGCCGATCCGGAGCAGCGACAAGCCTGGCGCGAGGAGAAGCATATGATCGCCTTCGCACTGTACGACCCGGGCCATCCGGGAATGACCGTCGACATCCTCATCGACGCTCCGCTCGATATCGCCGCCGCGATCGGCCGCGCCGTTCCCCGAATGGTGGGGGAGACGCCGGTGATGCTGGCGGCGGCGGCGGACCTGATCCGGCTGAAGGAGCACTCGGCACGGGAGCAGGATATCGCCGACATCGAACAGCTGCGGGAACTCCTGCCATGACTCGCGAGCAACGGGGCGGATTTCGCTACCGGGTCAGCCGCGAACAGTTGGAGGCCTTCGGCAAGCTGACCCTATTGCAACGGCTGGAGTGGCTGGATCAGGCCCGCCGCTTCACCTTGATGGCGGAGACCCCTGAGAGCGCCGCACGTCGCGAACGGCTGCGTCGCGGAGTACCGAGTGGAAACGATGACAACCAATAGCCTCCCCCTGCTGTTCGCCTACGGCACCCTGATGCGCGGCCAGCCGATGCACCGCATGCTGGCGCCCCACGGCCGTTTCGTCGCGCGCGCCTCGGTGGCCGGCCGGCTGCTGCTGCTCGACGGCTATCCGGGTGCGGTGGCGGCCGCGGTGGAGGGGGAGCGGGTCTTCGGCGAGCTCTATCGCCTGCATCACCCGGCCCGCTCGCTGCCGTGGCTCGACCGCTATGAGGGGTGCCTGCCCCGCGACCCACGCCAGGCCGAGTACCGGCGGGTGGTGGTGGAGGCGGTGAGCGCCGGCGGGCGGCGCCACCGTGCGTGGATCTACCTCTACCAGGGGCGGACCGGCGGGCGGCCGCCGATCACCGACGGCGACTTCCGCCACGCCCCGGTCGAGCCGCTGCGCCACGCCCACGCCCTTGCCTGCCGGTGAGGTCCGGACAACCCCTTTTTGGCGGTGCCTTCGTTCGGCACGGCGGCCGCAGGCCGCCCTATAGGGCGCGCCGTGCGCGCCAGGCGGTGAGCGGAGCCCACTTCGTCGACGGCCGGCACCGACCCTTCAGCGAAGCGCCTTCGTTGGCCCCCCCGTCCCGCCGGGAGTTCAGTAATCCCGCCGCGGCGGACCGTACCGGTCGCCGGCCACCGAAAAGGGGGGCGTGCGCCCCACCAGCTCCTCCAGCAGCATCAGCTCCAGGTCGCTGTGGTTCTTGAACGGCGCGGCAACGATCCGCCCGCCGTCGTCGTCGACGCCGTAGACGTAACGCGGGGCGTCGTGGTGCCGGGAGTGGATCGCCTCGCGCACCTGAGGCGCCGCGGTCACCGCCAGCTCGGTGTCGCCATAGCAGGTGCAGACGTAGGAGCGCCCCCGCTCCGCCTCGGCGTAGACCCCGGTGCCGCGGATGCCGATGGTGGCCACCGCGGTGTGGACGGTATGGGGGCGCCGGCCGAAGACGGTGAGCAGCCCACCGGAGAGCAGTCGCATCCCCTTCACCAGCAGCCCCTCCTCGTCGGCCACCAGCTCCATCCGCCCGCCACCGCGCAGCAGAAAGGCGTCGTCCCCCACCGCGAACACCGCCTGCCCCCCGGGGGCGGTCTCCACCACCGCCCCCGCCCCGACCACGGTGCGCTCGTCGGCGGCACGGCCGTCCACCGTCACCCCGCCCTTGATCCGATAGAAGCTGCGACCCGGGCGGAGTTTCTCCGGCACCCGGCCGAAGAAGTCGGCGGAGGCACCACCGCCGACGGCGTAGAGGCCGGCGGCCAGCGCGCGGATGAGCAGCGCGCGGCGGGGATCGTCGATCGGATCGTGGCGGTTCATCGGCACCTCAGAAACGGTAGAGCCACGCCGCGTGGAGGGCGAGGCCGTGGTAGTCGTTGCCGCCGGCCCCGGCCACGTCGACGTACTGCGCGGCCAGGTCGATGGCGGTAGCGCGGCCGACGGGGAGGTTGACCCCCAGGTCGAGGAGCCGGCTGGTGGCGTCGAGACGGTAGCCGGTCCGGCGCCGGCCGGAGGCGGAAACGGGGGCGGCATCGTCGAACTGGGCCTCACGGGCGACGCCGTAGACGGCGGGGTTCCAGGTGGCGGTGGAGACCACATCCCCCCACTGCACGGTATAGCGCCCATACCAGGTAGCCCCGCCGTAGCGATAGTCGAGGCCGGCGAAGAGGCTGCGGTTGGCGGTGTCGAAGAGGCGCTCGCCGGAGAGCCAGCCGACCCGGCCGGTGGTGGCGCGGCGCTCGCGGTAGGCCGCCCCGGCGCGCACCGCAACGCGGTCGGTGAGGCGCCGGCCGGTGGTCGCGGAGAGCTCCCACAGCCGGCTGTCGCGCAGCTCGCTCTGATCGAACTCCCAGGCCGAGAGCTTCAAGGCGAGCGCGTACCAGGGGGCGGTGTAGTGGAGGTCGGGCTTGTAGCGCCAGCCGACCGAGCCGCTCAGCCGCAGCTGGTCGAACCCGTTGTAGCGCGCGTAGTCGATCCGCTCCAGGGCACCGCGCAGGTAGAGCCCACTGTGCTCACCAAGGGGAACGGGGTAACCGACCGCGGCGGTGAGATCGAGGCTGGAGTCGGCCAGCCGATCGACGTCCGCGGCGGCGCGCAGCAGGTTGTCCTCCCGGCCGACGTCGAGGGAAAGGTCGTAGTAGGCGCCGGCCCCTTGGGCACGGGGAACGATCATCACCAATAGCAGGACGACCGGAGCCATTCGAAACCGCTGCATCACTCCCGCCTTTTGCGCGCCCGTGGATGGGCCGCATCATAGACCTTGGCCAGGTGCTGGAAATCCAGGTGGGTGTAGACCTGGGTGGTGGAGATGTCGGCATGGCCGAGCAGCTCCTGTACCGCCCGCAGGTCGCCGCTCGACTCCAGCAGGTGGGAGGCGAAGGAGTGACGCAGCATGTGCGGGTGGACGTGGCTGTCGAGCCCCTGGCGGCGCGCCCACTGTTCGAGGCGTACCTGCACCGAGCGGGGCGAGAGGCGCCCCCCGCGGCGGCTGACGAAGAGTGCCCGCTCCTCCGCCGCCGCCAGGGCGGGGCGCACCGCCAGCCAGCCACGCACCGCCGCCACCGCGTAGCGCCCCACCGGTACCCGACGGCTCTTGCTCCCCTTGCCGGTCACCTGCACCACGGCATCAGCCAGGTCGAGGTCGCCCAGGTCGATGGCGACCAGCTCGGCAAGGCGCAGCCCGGAGGAGTAGATCAGCTCGAAGATCGCCCGGTCACGCAACGCCAGGGGATCGTCGTCGGGCATCGCCAGCAGCCCCGCGACACGCTCGGCGTCGAGCGCCTTGGGCAGGCGGCGGGGAGATTTCGGCGCGACGATGTCGTGGGCCGGATTGGCCTCCACCACGCCCTGTTTCTGCAGGTGGCGGAACAGCCCGCGGAGCGCCGACAACCGGCGCTGGATCGACCGCCCGCCGAGCCCCTTGCGATGCTCGGCGGCGGCGAAGGCGCGCACCCGATGACCATCGAGGGCCGGCCAGTCGTCGATCGACTGCTCGTCGCACCACGCGACCAGCCGCATCAGGTCACGGCGGTAGTTGGAGAGGGTGTGGGGGGAGTAGTGGCGCTCGACGCGCAGCGCTTCGAGATAGGCCTCGACCGCCGCCAGCGCTCGGGGGGTCATAAAGGGAAGATTTTTCCGCAAATGAACGCAAATGAACGCAAATAAAGATTCTCTTCTCTTATTTCGCGTTCATTTGCGTTCATTTGCGGAAAAAATCCTTATCCGATATGCCGGCGCAGGGCGCGGCTGATCAGCTCGCCCATCCGTTCCAGGTAGAGGGTCCCCTGGCCGGGGTGGAAGCGGTCGGCATCCTCGCTGCCCACCACCAGCAGCCCGTAGTCGGCGGAACCATGGAGCGGGATCACCACGGTGGAGGCGATCCGCCCGGCCTGCTCGCCGAAGAGGTGGCGGCGTTCCACCTCGTTGAGCCGCTCGCAGTCGGGCTTGCGCCGCTCGACGAAGCGGTAGAGGGGGGCGAAAGCGGGGTCGCCGACCGGCACCCGTGGGGTATTCGTCCCGGCGGGAATGCCCTCCCGCTCCAGCAGGCGGAGGGCCACCGCGTCGGCGTTGAAGTCGTTGCGGAAGACGTCGTCGATGGTGATCGCCACCTCGTCGAGGCCGTCGGCCTCCATCAGCGCCAGCGCCAGACCGTGCATGCGGTCGTTGATCCGCTCGTTCTCCCGCGCGTTCTCCACCATCTGCAACAGCTTGCCCTTGATCTTATGGTTCTCGTGCTGCAGCCGCTGCACCTGACGCTCGATCAGCGACACCGCCCCGCCGGCGGGATGGGGCACCCGCAGCTCCTCCAGCAGATCGAGGTGGCGCTCGAAGAAGTGGGGATTGGTGTGGAGATAGTCGGCGACCGACCGCTCCTGCGGGTCCTCGCCGTCGCCCCGGGGGCGGCCCTGTTCGCTCATAGTTCTATTGCACCTTCAAACACTTGGACGACCGGCCCGGACATCCACACCGGCTCGCCTTCACCGTCCCAGGATATCACAAGTCGCCCTCCCGGCAGGTCCACCGCCACCCGCTCCTCCAGCCACCCGCGCAGCCTCCCGCCGACCATCGCGGCACACGCCCCGGTGCCGCAAGCAAGCGTCTCACCGACCCCCCGCTCCCACACCCGCAGCCGCACCTCGCGCGGCGAGCCGACCTCCATGAAGCCGACGTTGACCCGGTTGGGAAAGCGGGGGTGGCGTTCGATCCGCGGCCCCAGCTCGGCCACCGGCGCCGCGTCCACGGAATCGACCCGCAGCACCGCGTGGGGATTGCCGAGGGAGAGCGCGCAGATCTCCAGCGCCCCTCCCGCCACCTCCAAGGGATAGGAGAGGGCGCGGGCGGGCGCCTCGAAGGGGATCTGCGCCGGCTCCAGCCGCGGCACCCCCATGTTCACCGTCACTCCGCCGTCGGCCTCCAGGCGGGTGGATCGCGGCCCGGCGTCGGTATCGAGCACCAACGCCTCCTTGTCGCTCAATCCCCGATCGAGAACGAAACGGGCGAAGGCACGGGCGCCGTTGCCGCACATCTCCGCCTCGGAGCCGTCGGCGTTGTAGATGTGGAAACGAAAATCGGCCCCCGCCACCCGTGGCGGCTCCACCAACAGCAACTGATCACAGCCGATGCCGAGGCGGCGATCCGCCAGCAGCCGGATCTGCTCCTCCGTCAGACGGATCGGCCGACTCAGCGCGTCGATCACCACGAAGTCGTTGCCGAGACCGTGCATCTTGGAAAAAGGGATTTGCATCGGCAAACACCGACAGTCGGAAAAGAAGAGGGGAGTCTATGCCTTCGGGAAGGAAGGTCAATTCCGCCTAAAGCCCGTAGCGGCACCTCGCATTGCGCGGGAAGCGGCACCGAGGAGCGGGTAGGCCGGCAACAGGGGTAGCAATGAACGAAAATGGCCGCCCCGAGGGCGGCCACACATCCTTCCGGCCTTGGCGCCGACAACCTCCGGCGCCCCGAATCAACGATCCCGGCAATCGATATCGAAACGGTGGGTCTGCGCCAGCACGTAGACCACCATCAACACACCGATCGCGAGAGGGAGCAGGAACCAGGCGAGATTCATTGCGACTTCTCCGCTACATCCTAATATTCGGAGTCATTAACGTACCCCAAAAAACAAGCCCCCGCCAACCGATTTGAATGATTTTTTACATATGTAATGAAATTGACTATGCGCTATCACTTTAGACAGGGAAAAAGGCCAGCCACCGCAGCGCAGGAAACCCCACCCCTGATCGAAGCGCCCCCTGGTTACCACGCTCCGCGTGGTAACCTCGGCCTCCACGT
>NZ_BAAHXB010000052.1:0-37714 GCF_054657215.1 Endothiovibrio diazotrophicus | reverse complement strand
AGGAGTTCCCGACGGCGCCGGAATTTAGGAATTGGACGTCACGAGGTGTAAGAGAAGGCTTATGTGATTGTAGTTGTTATCCGATGGTGGCCGGACCAGAAAATCTTTACTATCCAGACAGTTGCAAGACATCAATCGGCGGAGGGTTGGCTCCCGGGTATTTGGTTGGACCCGTCCGTCAACTCGCCGGTTGGTCCCCGCGGGAAAGCGGTGATGGCCGCCGTTTCGGCCATTGTCGATGGCAAGGGGATCGATCCACACGCCGCCTCCCGCGGGCGTGGAATGCCATATGAAAAGGATGGATATCATGGCCAAGCATGAGAAGGGCGCTCAGCGCGTGATGAAGCATTCGACGGGACGTGGCGCGATGACCGGGAGATGGTTGCTCGCCGCCGTGGTGCCGGCTTTGTTGTCGGTCAGTCCGGTGCAGGCGGCGACGCAGTGTTTCGTCCTGGAGATGGGGTATACGGCCGACCTGCATCATTGCGACGATCTTTCCACCTGCCTGGACAAGCGTGGCGTGTTCGTTCAATTCGGCGACAAGATGACCGCGGCGGAACTAGCCAGTAGCTGGGGGACGATAACCGGCGGGTGCCTCGGATTCCCCGAAACGGTGAACCCCGGCATGGAGGTCTATGTCAACCCCGAGTCGGTGCCGATCGTCACGGCACAGCACTTCAGCAACGGTTCCTGGGGGGTTGCGGAGGCTGTCGGTCACACCATCGCGCGTGGGGCGGTGGTCAACGGCGCCAGCCCCGCTCCGAGTGATCGATTCTGTCTGTGGCGCGAAGTTTTGCCGTTCACTTCGTGCGACGGCACGCATGCCTATGAGACCATCGAATTCGATACCGAGCACTTTACCTATACCCCCTCTACTTCCGACCAGCCCCTGTCGGGATGGCGTTGTGAGCAGGATTCGGGGGCCTATACGGTGACGCAGTACATCGACGGCAACGGCAACAGCACCTGCCCTCAAGTCGGCGACACCCCCTACGCACCGTAACCGGGTGTCTGCAACGATCGACGCAGGCGGGATTGGGGGCGGGGTTCCGCCCCGGTCTCGCCGCAGATCGGCAGCCTCCCGGGAAGCACGGTCCAATCCAAGGGCCGCCGGGCGGGCGCACACACACGTGCGCTGGCGGCGCTGGGGTCCAGGCGCTGGGGTCAGGTCTTTCTTATTGCCTATCAATGCGACCCCGGGTAGTGTGGCCTCATGGCCAGACCACTACGAATTGAATTCGCAGGCGCCCTTTACCATGTAACCTCTCGAGGAAATGGGCGCGAGGAGATCTATCGCAAGAACGATGATCGCCTCGCCTTTCTGGGAACTCTTGGCGAGGTTTGCCAGGGCTTCAACTGGGGGATACACGTCTATTGCCTGATGGACAACCATACCCATTATCAATCGAGCAGAGAAGGCAACGAGAAAGGCTTGACCCCACCGTGTTGACGCCCCCCGCTCCGCCGACTCCCATACGGCGATTCCGACCCTGTCGGCGCGGATCATTGGCCGGCGATCAGGGCCAGTCCCTCCACGCGCAGGAGACGAGTGCGCTGGTGAAACTGCTGGACCTGGCGCTGACCATCGCGGACAAAATGTCCCCGCAGGGCCGCTCGTCGCAGTAGATCAACCAGTATCTGTTCTTCGCTTCGTAAGGGACGGCGTACTAGTCCGAACAGTGATACGTCAGATCGGAAAACTGGAAGCGAATCGGTTTGTCGGTTTTTTTGATCAGGATGGCCGCGTAGGGGTAGTTGACGGCCTGGGTGACCGCGCAGTTCGACCCGGCGCTGACGAAATACCCATAGACGTTCATGTAGGTGGAGGACTCATACGTCCTGTTCACCATCACTTCGAGCCCGCCGGCGTTCCTTCTCCCGACCCCGCCGGCAACTACCTGATAGTTCGTAAAGTCGATGTCGGGCGCGGTAGTCAAACCCTCCGAATATCCGTCCACGACATTCTGGGAAACCAGCTCGTTGTAAAACGATTCCCACCCTTCCCGGGAGGTGATGGTCCTGCTCCACGGCTCGCCGCTTCGGTACTCGAAGGGAAGGGTCAATACACTGTGGGAGAAGATCTCATTCGCCTGTTCTCCGGCGGCGCCCGAGGGGCCGCTGATGGCGGCGAGAATGATCGGAAAAGCCCCTTTCCAGAAATGCGCTTTCATCTGTTTCACTCCTCAAAGATTCGTGTCGACGACGGTGTCCTTCACCGGGCGGGTCGCTGCCAATGCGCCGGCCAGTCGTCGAAGTGGGCCACCACCTCCCCGTCGATCAGTAGCGAGTAGAGGGGCTCGGCGGGAAAATCGTTCAGCCGGATCGACCAGCACGCCCCGTCGACCTCGGCGGTGAAGGGGTGTTCGGGATCGTCGGTCCGCCGCCAGGGGATCTCCCGGGCGGCCCGGGCGGCGAACCGGCCGTCAGTGCCCGCCACCGCTCGGCAGGCCGAAGAGCTGGTTGAACTCCGCGCTGGTGCGGCTGGAGCTGTCGACGATCGCCTCGAAGACGGCATCGCCGATCAGCCCCTCGGCGCGGTTCGCCTTCACCAGCTCGTCGAAGGTGGGTCCGTCGGGATTGCCGTACTTCGCCTCGTCCCGCTCGTGCAGCAGCGCCACCTCCTGCTTGTCGCGCATGAAGTAGCGGGCGTTGATCCGTGCGTTGTGGCGGATCTCGTAGGCCCGCTCGGCGCGCTCGCGGGGATCCTGCTGATCGGCGATCCACTCGCGGTTGAGCGCCGGGATCACCACCACCTGCTGGTTGTACCAGAAGCGGATCTCGGCGTTGCTCACCGGCACCCCCACCGCGCCGGGCGGGCACGCGCCGTAGTCCGGCGCGCCGGCGGCGTAGCCGACGTTGAACAGCATCAGCAGCGCCAGCAGCGGCGCGATCAGTCCCCATCTCTTCTTCATCGTGGTCAGCTCCTCGTCATCGGCGGAACGGCGGAATCCGTCAGTCGCCGGAGCTTAACCGCTCGTTGGGCTGCGCGACAGCCTCCTCCCGGTTCCTGCCGTCGAACTGGATGAGCTTCCGTCGCGAGCCGATCCGGCAACACGAGACAACGGGGCGGCAGATGCCGTTTCGCCAATTGCCACGGGGTGCGGTTTCGCGCGGAGAGACAAAAAAAAACCCGGCGACAGGCCGGGGTTTTCGCGGGGCATTCAGCGTTTCACGCGCCCAGGAGTTCCAGGATCAGCTCGACCAGCTCTTCCTCGGCTTCGTTTTCGTTGGTCAGCGCGTCGGGGGTGAGGACCTGTTCGTCGCAACTGCCGTCAAAGCCCGACCACTTGCCGTCACTGTAGGAATCGAACGTATCGATTCGACACGACCCGGGAGCCGTATCGGAATCGATGTACTGCGTGACATGCAGCGATGCCGCTCCGTTGGCGGGGGTTTCGCACTCCGCGAAGGGAAGCACGTCGTTTGCCAGAATGTACTGTTTGTCGTCCCCCTCGAACTGGAATACCGCGGTCCAGAAGTCCAACGTGTCGGACTCCTGGGTGGCGGGATATACCGGGGACGCCTCGCCGGGGCCCAAATTGGTGACGGTGAATACCTTCTGGATATTCCCGGACAGACCCGGAACGCTGGTCGAGTGCCCCAGCGCGGCGTAGGTGATAACGGTGCTGGTGTTGTTTACGATCTGACATTGGCATTGCATGGGTAGTTCTCCTGAAGAAGGTCGAGAAGTCCAACGGCTGGTGTCCGTGTCGCGGCGCGCCGTTCGCGCGCATGGTGGCGGCGGCTCCTTCCGATCATGGGATCGTCCGGCGATTCGCGAGCCGCCGCGCGTGGCGGGGGCCTGCGGATGGTCGGTGAACGAACGGCCGCGCCGCGCCCGTATGTGCTACTTCGCTCCGCTGATAGCGATAGGGAGCCTAACAACACGGACGGATCCGTTGCTGACAATGCCTGACATCGGGTGGGGTCGGTGAAATGGTGGGGTTGGTTTCGTTCTTGTTATGCCATTCCCTTTTCGGCTTCGGCCGTCACCTCCGTCATTCGCATCCGGCCGTTTTCCTGGTGGAAGACGATGTGCTTTCGCCAGGCCTCGCTGGTCTCGGGATAGTCCTCCCGCTGGTGTGCGCCCCGTGATTCCGTCCGCCGCAGGGCCGCCCGCGCCATTAGCGCGCCGAGGAGCAGGATGTTTTCGGTTTCGAAGAAGGCCGCGAGCGCGTCGGGAGAGCGTTCACCGAGTAGGCTGAGGGGCTCGGCATCCCGGTTTCGGATCGCCTCGATGCGCTCGACCGCGGTGCGCAGCCCGTCACCGTTGCGGATCACGCCGACGAATTGGCTGATCGTCTCGACCACCCTGCGCCTGACGGCCCGGTGATCGGTCCCCCGGTTGCGATCGCGTAGGCGGACCACCCTTTGCCGAAGCGCATCGGTGCCGGGACGTCGCAGGGCGGTGGGCGCAGAAGCCTGCGCCGCGGTTGCCGCCGACCGACCGGCGATCGCCCCGAATACCTGGGTTTCGGTCAACGCATTGCCGCCCATGCGATTCGCGCCGTGGACGCCGGCGACCACCTCGCCCGCGGCGAAGAGCCCCGGCACCCCGGTGGCGCAGCGCTCGTCGATCACCACGCCGCCCATGAAGTGGTGCGCGGCGAGGGACCACTCGTAGGGCTGCCATGCAGGGTCGATCCCCGCCGCCGCGCAGGCGCGCGTGAACTTTTCGACCCGGTTCAGCTGGTCGCTCGGCACGTCCGACAGATCGCCGTAGATGCCGCCGTGGGGGCTCTGCCTGCCGGCCATGATTTCGAGCTGGGCGCAGCGGGCCAGTTCGGCGCGGGTCACCCGCTCCAGGCGGTCGGGATGATATCTGCGCATGTAGCGCTCATGCAGACCGTTGTACAACCGCCCCCCCGTGGAGACGAACCCGTCGAAGGGCGGAAGCACCCCTTTCAGCGCCGGCGGGTGGATGATGCACTGGCGCATCTGCACGAACTCCATGTGCGAGAGACGGGCCCCCGCCCGGTAGGCCAGCGCATAGCCGTCGCCGGTGATGCCCGGCGCGTTGGTGGAGAAGGCGTAGAGATGGCCGCCGCCGCCGCTGGCCAGGACCACGGTTTTGGCGGCGAACGAGCAGAGCGCGCCCGATTGCAGGTCGATACCGACGGCGCCCGACACCGCTCCATCCGTCTTCAGCAGATCGACGACCATGATCCGTTCGTGCACCGGGATCTCCCGCCGACGCACCTCCTCCACCAGCCCCTTGATCCAGTCGCCGCTGTAGGGCCTGCCCGCCGGCAGGGCGCGCGGCACCGAACAGCCGTTGGCGTCCCGGATATCGAACTGACCGTTCTCCTCCAACTGCTCGGTGCCGAAGCGCTTCAGGTCGCGGGCCCGCTCCGCCGCTTCTTCCACCAAGCGCTGGACCAGGTGCGGGTAGTTCATCTGCGCGCCGTTCCTCAGGGTGTCCGTGCGGTATTTCTCCGCGCTGTCCGCCTTGGCGAGCGGCGCGAGCATCACGCCGCCGGCGAGGATCGTGTTGCAGCCCGCGGGAAAGGCGCCTTTGGAGACCACCCGGACATCCACGCCGCGGTCGTCGGCCTCGATGGCGGCGCGAAGCCCGGCGCCCCCCGCGCCGATGACCAGGACATCGGTGGTCAACGGCCTCTCTGCGAATTCCGGCATGGATTTCCCCTTCGCTAAACAGGATGGATGCGTTGGCTCGATCCCTGCCAAGGGTCTCCTTCTCGACTACCTCTCGTTGTTTTCGATCGCGGCCCGAAACCGGCCATTCATGGAACGGAAGTTTTCGTGGTAGGAATTCATCATTTTTTGCCGTATCGCAATGGATTGTCCAACGAATCGACCACATCAAGGATGTCGAACGGTGGTGAGGGGAACCGGCGAAGGTGGGCGGGTCACCACAAATAGATGCTGACTTCCTTGTTCAGGATGGAGAGTCCGTACCGCTCGGTACAGGGCGCCCGGGCCACCCCGTAACAGACATGGAGCGGCAGCAGATGCTCCTCGCGGGGGTGGCAATAGCGGGCGCCCGGGGCATCCGACCAGCCGATCAGCCGCCGCACCCGCTCCTCCTCCGAACCGAGGGCGTCGCAACAGGTCTCCGCCAGCCACGCCTCGAAGGCGTGGTTCCGCGCGCGGGATTCGGCGGTGTCGGGCGAAAAGAATGCCTGCAGATTGTGAAAGGAGAAGCCGGAACCGACGACCAGGACGTTGTCCCGGCGCAAGGCGCCGAGCGCCTGCCCGATGCGGATGTGCCCGCCCGGATCGAGGTCCTTCACCAGGGAGAGCTGCACGCAGGGGATGTCCGCCTCCGGGTACATGAGCTTGAGGGGGACGAAGAGGCCGTGATCGAAGCCCCGCGACGCATCCAGCCCGGCGTCGATCCCCGCGTCGCCGAGCAGCGCATGGACCTCCTCGGCCAGCGAGGGCTCGCCGGGGCAGGGGTATTGGATGTGATAGGAGGCCTCCGGGAAGCCGTAATAGTCGTAGATCAGCGACGGCTGCCTGCCGGCGGTGATCGTCGGGAGCGCCTCCTCCCAGTGGGCGCTGACCACCACCAGGGCATCGGGCCGGGGGATGCCGGCGGCGATCTCTTGGAGGCGGGAGACCATCTCCCGGTGGCCGGGGTCCCCCAGCAGCGGCAGCGGTCCACCGCCGTGGGAGAGGAATAGCGCCTTCGGTCTGGAGCCTGGAGTCCGGTTACCCATCGAAATCCTCCCATCCGGGTTTCAGAGTGGCGAGGGTATAGGAAATCCCGAGCCGATTGGGCAGAAAAAGGGCGGTTGGCGCCCACTCATTGCGATGGGTGTCCTGCTAATTCTCGCCCCATTTGCCAGGCCCACCCCCTACCAAGCCGGCTCGGCGAGGAATCGTAGGGTGGACAAGCGATAGCGCATCCACCAAGACGGGACGGCGGCCACCCGGTCGGGATCGCCTTCCATCCGACCGGCTACCGCGCAGGTGCCAGCCACCCCTTGATGAAGGCCAGGGCGCGGCGCGCCTCCCGATCGTTCTGGGCGGTCTTGGCCATCATCACCGCCCCCTCCATCAGCGACAGGATCAGCGAAGCGGCCTGCTGCGGGTCGATCGCCGTGTTGAGCTCCCCGGCCTCCCGCGCCTGTTGCAGCAGGCCGGCGAAGCTGCCCCGCACCCCCTCGAACACGTCGCTCACCGCGCGGCGCACGGGCTCGCTGTTGATGCTCAGCTCCAGCGCCAGATTGCCGAAGTAGCAGCCGCGGATCTCGCAGCCGTCCTCGCTGCACAGGGTGCGCTCGATCATCGTCTCCAGCACCCGGAAGAGGATCGCCAGCGGGCGTTCCCCCGGGAAGGTCGGGGCCAGTTTCAGCTCCCGGTAGGCCTCCTGTTTGTGCCACTCCACGGTGGCCGCGGCCAACGCCTCCTTGGTCTTGAAGTGGTAGTAGAAGTTGCCCTTGGTCACCCCCGCCTCGGCGATGATGCGGTCGAGACCGGTGGCGTTGTAGCCGTTCAGGTAGAACAGGCGGCTCGCCGCGTCGAGGATCCGCTCGCGGGTCCTGAGGGCCTTCTCGGAGTACTGCTTCATGAACCGACCGATCAGTCTATTTTGTGGTAACCATTGCAGGTCGAACGGAGAGTGTCAAGCTCACCGTACCCCCGCTTCGGTATCGGACTCGATCTTCGAACCGTCGAAATCGAGCCCCCCTCCGAGGTTCAGGCGGTTCTCCCGCAGGTGCTCCTTCAGCTTGCGCACCACCGGCACCAACCCGTAGTCGACTGCCCACAAGCCCTGGACGTAAGGGTCGGAAAAGCTGTCGTGCAAATAGTAACGACGGCTGACGAAGTTGGAGAGTCCGTGCTCACCACTGTGCCGCCCGGTGATGTCGCCGAGCAGTTTCATCGCTTTGTCGCGGCTATAGCGCAGGAGTAGAAAGCGCCGCCTCTCGCCGTCGAGATCGGGCTCCAACCTGGCGAAGGGCGCCTGAAACGATTCGCGGTCCGCGGGCAAGCAGGCGGACCCGGCCAACTCCGGTGTGACCAACAGTTTGCCGATGAGCAAAGTTCGCCACATCCGGTAGTAGATGAACCCCAGGTGCGGGGAGAGCAGGTTGGTACCGCCATCGTAAGCGGAGCCGTCCTCCGCCGCGCTGATCAGATGAAAAAGCGCGTGGCAGAGTAGTTCCGGAATCCTTTCCACCGGCGGCTCATCGGTGAGTTCGTCCCTGCGGGCGCGCCTCAGGAGCGACATCTCGGCCTTTTCCAGGTACATCCCCCCCTTGAGGTGCGAGGCGAAGATCCGTTCGTGGATCGGAAACGCCCCCATGCTGCGGATATTGAGCAGCCCGACGCTCTCTTCCCACTCCGCATAAGGCGCGTCCAGCGGCTTCACCAGCCAATAGGCCTTCAACACGCGGCTGAACTGGCTGATCGGCGGCGCGATCCAATTGATCAGCGCATCCTCATGGCGGCGGAACGATTCGTCGCGGACCCACTCACCGCTCCGATAGAGCAGGCGCAGTCGTTCTGAATGGACCTCGTAGCTGGCCTCGAAGGAGCTGGTCATCAACTCCTCCGTGCGCCCGCGATCACTGAAATTCCGAGGGAACAACCACTTCCAACGGGAGGGCTTCAACCGCTGCGCGGGCGCGGGAAGAGTGACGTCGAGCAACAGGCACTGGCGATAGGCGAAGGCGAGGAAATACTGCAACTTGAGCAGAGAAAGCGCCGCCTCCGACGGCGTCTCGCTGAGGTAGTAGGCGACGGCCGACTCGACATACAGCCGCGGTCCCAGCCTGTCGATCCGCGAAAGTAGGGCGGCGACCCGCGGACCGGGCTCGGTGAACACCCGCTCCGGGTCGCCGGTGCCGAATAACTCCTTCAGTTTGCCGTCGCTCTCGATCTCCTTCAGCACGGCGAGGTGCTTATGGACCCTCTTAAACAGCCGATTGACCGGATTGGTCGCGCCTTCGGTACCCCGCGCCCAGTAGGACTCCTCCGGTGGGGGCGGGATATCGCTCATATCGCGTCCAGTGGCCAACAGGAGATTGAAGCGGTAGCAGCTGATGGCGGAGAGGGCGTCGGCGAGCCCCGACAAGTTAAAGCCGATCGCCCGCAGCGATTCGGCACGCAGGTTGGGCTGGGCGAAGTCGTGACATCCGGGCTGGTTCGACTTGAGACACTCGACGTCGATCAACAGGCCCTTCAACGCCTCGATGTACTTGCTCGCTGCCCCCAGGAAACGCGAGCGGATAATCCGAATCTCCGCCCACCGGCTGAGCAAACGCGAGCGAAACAGGTCCATCTCCCGGCCCTCCGGCGAGATCGGCGGGAAGCGATCACCGATCCGCTCACTGTCCTTCAGATAGCCGGTGAACTTGTGGATCATCCGGTCCATGATCCGATCGCTCTGCTCCGGCGTCTGGTCCTTCTTGGCATGCACGAACGCCAAACAGACGTAGGGCTGGATCAGCACCGTGAGGAGAGAGATGTTGGGCGCAATGGCCCGCTTGCCGAGCTTGCGCCGCAATACGTGATCCACCGCGCGATAGGCCTGGAAGTAGCGCGAGATCGCATCGTCGTACTGGCTGCGCTGCTCCGACATCAAGCCCATCTTGAGGAGGATGCGGACATAGGCCACCAGGGCATTGACCGAGGTGGTAATCGGATAGTACTTCCGCTCGTCGGTGGTGCCGAACTTCCTCGAACGAACCATTCGGGTCTCCGCCGATCCACCGGAATTGGCATCGGGAAGATCCATGCTCCGCAGCCTCCCCGCAAGATGGGTCAATGCGTTGCGGTACTCGTTGAGCGCCTCGCTGAACTCGCGATCCAGGCTGTAGAGATCGCCTAGTATGGTATGGAGCGAGGCGAGGCTGAGACTCGATGGCGGCTCGTGGGAACCGCCCTGTCCATGGATTGCCGATTCGTAGCGAAGCTGCGCATCGAGCAAGTCGCGGTAGTGCTGCTTGATGCTGATCGACTCGTCGAGGGTGAAGTTGAAGGCCGCTAGATCGCGCTCGCTAAACTGTGAGATGTAGGCGACCTCCGGCTGGAAGTAGTGGAGGAACCGGTAGTCGTAGAGCCCGTTGTCGACCCGGCGCAGATACGGCGTGAGCATCTTACCGAGCAGGATGTCGATCACCTGGGGAAGAGCCGGCGCGCGGTGGATGTCCAGAACGTCCGGCATCCGTTCCAGGTCACGGATGCTGAAGGCAACCGCATGGAACTTGAACAGATAGTCGAGGATCGAGAAGGTCGACAACGACAGCTTATCACCGAACTGGCGAACCAGATGGCTGGTCTCGCCATGGAGCATGATGAATACATGACTGATCAGCTGGATCTGATACTGCTCACGCTGATCGAAGCGCAAGACGAAGCGGATGCCGTGGCCGATCGGGGGATGGGGGTGGTAGTGCCGCGGTGATCCGGTGAAGAGATCGCGCGGCATCGGTTGGACGAACTGCTCGAATTGCAGCGCCAACTTCTTCGGACTGCCCGCACTGCGATAGGAGAGATAGTAGATGAAGTCCTGGAGGAAGGAGATCAGTTCGATTGCGCGCTCGGGCGCGTCCGGAAGGACCCGCAGCAGGTACTCGGCGTAGATCGACAGCGACCAGCAATCGTAGTCCACGAAGGTCAGTATTCGCCGCCCCTCACCACGTTCGTCCGCTCGCTGTTGTCGATCGTAGTGCAGCTTGAGCGCCACCGAGCGCGGCATCAGTCGCCGGCAGACATACTGTTCCACCATCGAGCTGATATCCTCGCCGTCATCATCGGACGCATCGGTGAGGAAACTCGGCACGTAGAAGGTCTCGTCGAACAGCGAACTGTAGAGGTGGTTGACCTCGCCCTGATCGGCGAGGTCGGCATCCATCATGTCCCGGCCGGCAATGAAGATGAAGCGGCACGGCGCAACGGTAATCAGGTTCTTCAAGTTGGCCAGCAACTGCTCCACCTCGAACTTGCGTCGCCGCACGGCCACCGCTGCGCTGACCTCGGTGCTGCGACGCTCGGAGGTATCGACCATCTCGCGCGTCGGGTTGATCTTGTCCAACTCGTCGAAGATGAAGATGATGTCCGGCTTTGGCAGCAGGAAGAGGATTCGACGATTGGTCTCCAAAGCATCGAGGATCAGGCTCTCGGCCTGACGGCTGTCGAGCGGCTGATAGGTGCGCCGACGCCGCACACCGAACCGACCCAACGGCGTCTCGGAGCGGACCCCGCTATCGACGGTGTCGGTGGCGACGATTCGCGAATGGATGTAGGCGATCTGGCGGGTCACCCGCCCCGGCCCGAACATGAAGAGGAGCTGGATGACCGCACTGAAAAGGCCGAACGTCGTGGCGAAGACCAGCAGATGGTATGGCCGCGGGTATTGCCCTGGGATGTAACCGGCGACATCCGTCAGGAAGTGAATGGCGATGAACCGTGACCAACTGTCCTGGTAGGGAAGCAGATGATCGTCATGGCTGCAGGCGATCTTGTAGATTCCCTCGCTACCGACCCCGTCGCATTGGGCGAATTCCGGGAGGATCTGAAATTCGTCGTGATTGTTTTGTACCGCCACTGAGGCATCGACCGCGGCGCCGCCCCCGCCGGTGTTCGACGGCTGCCCCTGCTGGTCGGTACGCGGCGGCGCGAGCGGCTCTCGAAGCTTCGCCGCGCAGTCGCTCACGATCTGGTCACGTTTCCGCTCGTCGACGGGCGCCACGCCCGCGACGAATTTGCGTTGAGGAGCGATCTCACCCACCCGATAGCCGACGAACGACAGCGATACCGGGATTCCCGCCCGTTGCGGGCGGGGGTCGGCGGCGTGATCACACGCCTCGCGTGCCAGCACCCTGTCGGGGGTTCCCAACCACACCCAGCGGGAGAAGTCCGCCAGCGACTCACCGATCTCGCAGTAGGCGCGCTGCGCGAGGCTGGCGTTGTCCGCTTCTCCCGGGTCGTCAAAGATCGTTTCGCAATAGTTGGAAAAGTGCGCGCCGATCCCTTGCTCGATTTGCGCTGCCCGTTCGGCCAACAGACTGATCAGATCATCACGTGCACTCTCCTCTTCAGGGCGAAAGCACGAGCGTATCCGCGTCCGCACCGCATCGACAAAGTTCTCCTTCTCGAAAAAGATCTTCCCTTCGATATCCTGCAGCCGCTCTCTCACCGTGCGGGCGTCGCCGACACACGGGAGATCCACCCTCTCCTGCGGAAGATTTCGGGCGTGGTGGATGAAGACGCTGAATATCTGGCGTTCGATGGTCTGCTCGGCGTGTTCGTTCTCCTGTGTCGTGGCGGTATAGAGGAGATTGGCGAGCACCAGGGAGCACGCGGTGGAGATCACCCATTTGGCCAGCGTCGGCAGGGAGAAGATCCCGACGTGGTCGCGATAGCGGATGTGCAGCAGGGTGGCAATGTCGAAGAGCAGGCGTTTGGTATCCAGCTTCTCGTGACCGAGATTGATCTGCACCAGCAGCACCGGACGGAACAACCACGCCCACCAGCGCAGCGGATTGAGGGCTTCGAAGCCACGGGAGAGATAGAGGTAGAGCGCTACCGCCAAGGCGGTGAACACGCCGATCGCCAAGTAACCAGCGATGACCCGGTCTTCGACGCCGGGCAGCAGGCTGCACATCAATCGAGTTGGCCAGCCCGATGGGTGGGTCAGGAACAGCCCGGAGAGCACGAGCGCGGATGGGATGATGAATGGACAGGCTATCAGACGCGCGCCGTTGATCAGATGGCCGATCACCAGCGACGGGGCGGAGCCAACCGATCGCGAGTAGTTGTTGAAATAGTGGTACCGCTTCAGCAGTGCGAGGTGAATCGAACCAAATAGCCGAGCGAAGAACACGCCGAGGAGACGGGGCAGGCCCGACAGCGCCGTCGGGTGAATCACCCGATTGACTTCTGCCCGCCCCATCCGGTAGTCCTCCAGCACCTTTTTCACGAAGCTGGTCTTGCCGACACCGCGGTAGCCGGCTACCAGATAGCTGCCGGAGCTGTTCTGGCTGTGTTTCAACACCGAGAGAAATTTGTTGCACAGCTCCTCCCGACCGAAGAAATTGCTGTGCGAGGACTCGCGCCGGTAGGGCTCGTGATGGAAATGGAAACGGGGCAGCGGGATCGCCCAGATGAGGAAGCGGGAATCCTCCTCGAATATCTTTCGTTCGGGATCGCGGCGGCAGTGGCGGATGGAGTGCCACCAGCGAAAGACGCTCGCCGCCAGGAAGGTAAAGAGGGCACTGACGAAGGCGTATCCCTCCCGCGTCCGCACATCCGCTGCGGCGTGCGAGTCGAAGTAGGGAGTGGGAATCAGGTAAAACGCCGCGGCGACGAGCGCGACGATCACCGAGATATGTTGAACAACCTTGGCCCGAAAATCGGGCGACCTTCGTTTGCAATCGGTAAGGTCCGCTCTCGGTGACATCGCTTCCACTACTCCCATGGCGCGTGCGTTGGCGGGCCCAGCCGCACCCTTGGCGATCCCGAGTGGCGGCGAGCGGGAACGGAGCGTATCCGGTAAAAAGTTATCTGTCATCAGTAAACCGCCTACAACTATGTAAGATTTTTCCTCCCATTTCGCCCGTCACGTTCGTTTTTGGATAGAGGGGCGATCACCGAATGGAGCGCACGTTGGATTGCAGGCACACTAACGGACATCGCCTACCCCTCCCCCTGTGACAACGAGGCCGATGAGCATGCATAGCCACTCGCACGGTCGCATGGCCGAATTCATTCCCGCCCTGGAGGCGATGGCCGAGATCAGCGAGGGGTTCGCCGCCTCGCTGGAGATCGGCGAGACCCTGCACATCGCGCTCGCCCGGACCATGGCGCAAGTGGGGGCGGAGGCGGGGTCGCTGTTCCTGCTCGACGAGTCGGGGGAGCGGCTGGTCTGCCGCGCCAGCGCCGGACCGGTGGAGATCGGTGGGCTGGAGCTCCCGCTGGACAAGGGGATCGTCGGCAAGTCGGTGCGCGAGGGGCGCTGCCAGATCATCCGCGACGTGCGCGACCACCCCGACTTCCATCAGGCGGTGGACGCCGATACCGGCTTCGAGACCCGCTCCATCCTCTGTTCCCCGCTGATCGTCCAGGGCGACTGTCTGGGAGCCCTGGAGCTGATCAACAAGGTGGGGGGCGACGGGCTGTTCGACGAGGAGGACCGCCACTTCCTGCGGGCGCTGGCCGCCCCGGCGGCGCTGGCGGTGCGCAACGCACGGATGGCCGCTACCCTGGTGGAGCAGGCGGTGGAGCGGGAGCGGATCGCCCGCGAGCTGGAGCTGGCCCGCGAGATCCAGTGCTCGCTGCTGCCCAAGCCGCCCGCCGCCGACTTCCCGGTGCATGGCCTCAATATCTCCGCCCGCGAGGTCTCCGGCGACTTCTATCAATACCTGCCGTTGGCCGACGGGCGGATCCTCTTCTGTCTCGGCGACGTCACCGGCAAGGGGGCCCACGCGGCGCTCTTCATGGCGCGCACCACGAGCCTCTTCCGCGCCTTCGGCAAGGTGCTCCACGACCCCGGCGAGCTGCTTGCCCGGCTCAACGACGAGGTGTGCGAGACCTCCACCCGCGGCATGTTCGTTACCCTCGCCGCCGGCCTCTACGATCCGGCGATCGATCGGGTACGGCTGGCCAATGCCGGCCACGAGCCGCCCCTCTACCGGGATGCGCGCGGGGGCTACCGGGAGTTCTGGGCCTCGGCGCCGCCGGTGGGGGTGCTCCCGGGGATGGTTTACGAGGAGGCGGAGTTCACGTTGGACGGGGGGGCGCTCTACCTCTTTTCCGACGGCCTCACCGAGGGGCAGGTCGCAGGGGCGCAGCTCACCGCCGATGGGGTGCGCGGGCGGATCGACCGCTTCGCCGCGCTTCCGCCGGCAGAGCGGTTGACGGCCATTGTCGAGCCGCTGGCCGGCGAGAGTCCGCTCCACGACGACATCACCCTGCTGGTGCTGGAAACGCCGCGGTGAGCGGGCTGCTGGAGATGATCGTTCCAGCGGAGGCCGGGCAGCTCAAGGCGTTGCGCGATGCGACCCGCGACACCCTGCTCGCGGCGGGGGTTGCCGAGGCGCTGTGCGAGCGGCTGGTGCTGGCGGTGGGCGAGGCGGCGATGAACGTGGTGCAGCACGGCTATCGCGGCGCTCCGGGTGAAATCACCCTGGAAATCCTCAATAATCCCGGCGAACTGCTTTTCCGGCTGCACGACCGAGCACCGCCGGTGAACCCGTCCACGCTGCGCGGTCGCGCGCTGGACGACCTGCGGCCGGGCGGCCTCGGCCTGCGCTTCATCCGCGAGTTGATGGATCGGGTCGACTACCTGCCACCGGCGGAGGGGAACGGAAACCTGCTGGAGATGCGGAAGAGATGGCGTCCGCGACAGGGGGAAGAGAGTCCGCAAATGAACGCGAATGAACGCGAATGAGTCCAGTCGGGTAAGGTGTGCCGACGATAGGGGGCGCACCGCTCGGAAAGGGCGGTGCGCCTCGTTCCTCGACATAACGACAACACGAGACCCAGCCGATGGAGTGCACCGTTTCCCCAATCGACGGCCGTGACCGTATCGCCCTCGGCGGCGACGTGGACCTGGCCAGCTCGCCGAAGGCGCGCAAGGCGATCCTCGCCGCCCTCTCCGCCGGTCGCGGCCTGCTGGTGGACCTCTCGGCCGTCACCTATATCGACAGCTCCGGCGTCGCCACCCTGGTGGAGGGGTTCCAGCGCGCCCGCGAGCAGGGCCTCCCCTTCGCCTTGGTCGGGGTCAGCGAGTCGGCGCGGCGGGTGCTGCAACTGGCCCACCTCGACCGCATCTTCCCGATCTTCCCCGACGTCGGGACGGCGCTCGCCGATGGCGGCTGAGTCGCCGCCCCGCCCGGCGACCCCGCTGCGCTGGCTGGAGCTCCTCGGCCGCCGCTCGGTGGCGGCGGTGGAGGAGCTGGGCTACCACTTCGCGCTGCTGGTGGAGAGCCTCTACTGGATCGCCTGGGGGCGGCGCATCCGCCAGCCGGTGCGCTTCGCGGCCGCGCTGCGCGAGATGGTGAGCGTCGGCCTCAATGCGCTGCCCATCGTCTCCGTGCTCTCCTTCTCGGTTGGCGTGATGCTCGCCATCCAGGGCATCCACACCCTCAAGACCTTCGGCGCCGAGGGGCAGGTGGTGGTGGGCATCGCGCTGTCGGTGACCCGCGAGTTCGCGCCGCTGATCGTCGCCATCCTGGTGGCGGGCCGCTCCGGTTCGGCGTTTGCCGCGCGCATCGGCACCATGCAGATCTCCCAGGAGGTGGATGCGCTGCGCGTGCTCGGCATCAACCCGGTGCGCTATCTGGTGGCGCCTGCGCTCGCCGCGATGGTGGTGATGCTGCCGGCGCTCACCTTCTTCGCCGACCTGCTGGGACTTGCCGGTGGGGCCGCCTACAGCGCGGCCGAGCTGGGCATCGGCCTCTCCAGCTACGCCGAGCGGACGCTTCAGGTGCTCTCGGTCGAGGACGTGGTGCAGGGGCTGGTGAAGAGCCTGGTGTTCGCCGTGCTGATCACCCTGATCGGGGTGGCCAACGGCTTCCAGGTCTCCGGCGGCGCCGAGGGGGTGGGGCGTGCCACCACCCGCGCGGTGGTGCTGGCCATCGCCGCGATCCTGGTCGCCGACATGCTCTTCACCTTCTTCATGAACCGATGATGATGAACATCCAACCCCTCACTGTAGGAGCGGCCCCCAGGCCGCGATGGCGCCGTATCGGTTCCTGCCGGCAGTTGAATCCGACGCGCCGCACTTCGTCCCCATCGCGGCCTAGGGGCCGCTCCTACAGGGAGCGCCGGAGGGATGGCTGAAGAGGCGGCGATCGAGGTCAGCGGCCTGCGCGTCGCCTACGGCGGGCGGGAGATCCTCAAGGGGATCGACCTCACCGTGCGGCGCGGCGAGATCCTGGTGATCATGGGTGGCTCGGGCTCCGGCAAGTCCACTTTCCTGCGTCAGCTCCTCGGTCTGGAGAAGCCGCTGGCCGGCTCGGTGAAGCTGCTCGGCCAGGACATCACCACGATCGGTGCTCGCCAGATGTACGCCCTGCGCAAGAACATCGGCGTCTCCTTCCAGGGCGGCGCACTGTTCAACTCGATGTCGGTCGGCGACAACGTCTGCCTGCCGCTGCGCGAGCACACCGAGCTGGACGAGGCAACCATCCGCATCATGGCGCGGATGAAGCTGGAGGTGGTCAACCTGGCCGGCTTCGAGGATCTCATGCCGGCCCAGCTCTCCGGTGGCATGATCAAGCGTGCCGCGCTGGCCCGGGCGATCGTCATGGACCCCAGACTGCTCTTCTTCGACGAGCCCTCGGCGGGCCTCGACCCGGTGGTCTCGGCCGAGCTGGACGAGCTGATCCTGCGCCTGCGCGCGGCCATGCGCATGACCATCGTGGTGGTCACCCACGAGCTGGAGAGCGCCTTCAAGATCGCCGACCGGATCACCTTCCTCGACCGCGGCGAGATCCTGATGACCGGCACGGTGGAGGAGGTGCGTAACGCCGACAACCCGCGCATCCAGGGGCTGCTCAACCGCCGGCCGGAGGCGATCGAGCTGGATGTGGACGACTACCTGCGGCGCCTCACCGGGCGTGGATGAAATAGAAGCGAAACGATGAAACACCAGAATGTCCCCTACATCGCCGTCGGCCTGTTCGTCCTCTCGATGCTGGTCGGTCTGGTCGTGCTGCTCGCCTGGCTGAGCGGCCGCACCGGCCCCGCCGATCGCTACTTCGTCGACTACGCCAACGTCGCCGGGGTGGTGCGCGGGACGCCGGTGAGCTACCAGGGCTACCCGATCGGCCGGGTCGAGGCGCTCACCCCGCGCCCCACCGCCGAGGGGATGCGCTACCGCCTGGAGCTGGCGGTGGAGGCGGGCTGGCCGATCCCCGAGGACAGCCTGGCGCGGGTGGTCGCCTCGGGGCTGCTCTCGGCGATCACCATCGACATCGCCGAGGGTACCTCGAAGAGCCTCGCCAAGCCCGGCGCGCAGCTCGCCGGGCGCGAGGGGGCGAACCTGTTCGCCGCCATCGATGCCATCGCCGGCAACGTCGGGGAACTCACCGAGCACGGCTTCATGCCACTACTCGAAAACCTCAACCGGCGGGTCGACCACATCGCGGGGGTCCTCGAGGAGCACGGCCCGCGGGTGCTCGGCAACCTGGAGAGCAGCTCCGCGAAGCTCGACGCTGGGGTGGGCGAGGTGCTGGTGTCGATCCGCGAGCTGACCAGCAAGCTGCGGCGCAGCGCCGACGACCTGGGTCGGCTGGTCGGGCCCGAGACCGAGGGGAGCGTGCGCAACGCGCTCGCCTCGGTGGAGGCGAGCGCCGCCAACTTCGAGAAGCTGTCGGCCGACCTGCAGCAGACCCGGGGGCGCCTCGACACGGTGGTGAAGGATTCCCAGGCGATCGTCAGCGGCAACCGCCGCGACATCGAACAGTCGGTGGCCGACCTGCGCGCCAGCCTCCAGTCGGTCTCCCGCCACATCGGCGCGGTGACCCGCAACCTGGAGGTGGCCAGCCGCAACATGGCCGAATTCAGCCGCGAGATCCGCCAGAACCCCGGCCTGCTCATCGGCGGCACGCCACCGGCGGATCGGGCGCGGTGACCAACACGGAGTGCTTTTGTGCGCTGGGCCGCGCCGCTCGGGGTGGACGGTGCGCCCGTTGAGGCGAGCGCTTTCGTTGAAAGGTGCGTCTTGACACGAAGGGCAAGAAGGCGAACGGTCTGCACCGCGAACAAAGAATTCCGAATCCCAAGCCACAACAACCCTCCGTGGTAACGCGGCGGGCAGCAAGAGAAGGATCCACCGTGATGAGACGAATCGCGCTGCTTCTGGCAACCGTCGCAACGCTGGCCGGCTGCGGGTCGGCGCCGCCGGTGCCGGAGAATCGTTTCTATCGCCTGCCGGTGGAGGCGCCGGTGGCGCTCGCCGCGCCGGCGGTGCCGGGGGTGCTGGCGGTGGGGACGATCCACAGCGACGGCCTGCATGCCGAACGGCCGGTGCTCTACGCCGAGGCGGGGCGCTCCGCGGAGCTGACCCAGTACCACTACCATGCCTGGGCCGACGCCCCGCCGCTGCTGATCCAGGAGAGCCTGCTGCTCCACCTGCGCAGCGCCCGCGCCGCCCCCCTGGTGGTGACGGACGACGCCCGCGCCGACTGGGACTACCGCCTCTACGGCCGCCTGCGCCGCTTCGAGCGGCTGCTCGATGAGGCCGGCGGTTCGCGGGTGGTGGCCGAGCTGGAGCTGGGGCTGGAGTCCCGCGACGGCCGCCAGCCGCTGCTGCTCAAGGACTACCGCGCCGAGGAGCCGGTGGCCGAGGACAGCCTCGACGCCACCGCCGGCGCCTTCTCCCGCGCCCTCGGGCGGATCTACCGCGACCTCACCGAAGACCTGGCCGCCACCACCTACCCGAAGTAAGCGGGCGCCTCACGCCGCCTCAGGCTCCACACAGAATCGGCGGATCATCCCTTCGAGCAGCGCCACCGTTGGCTCGATGCGCGCCACTTCCAGGTACTCGTCGGGCTGGTGGGCCTGATCGATGTCCCCCGGCCCGAGGATCACCGTCTCCATCCCCAACTGCTGGAAGTAGGGTCCCTCGGTGCAGAAGGCCACCGCCCCCGCCTCTTGGTGGGTCAGCGCCTCGCTCTCGCGCACGATCGGCGAGGCGGCGGCGGTCTCCATCGGCGGGGCGCCGGAGAAGAGCGGCTCGATCTCGAGCTGCAGCGCGCTCTCCCCCAGCCGGCCGCGCAGCCGCCGCTCCAGCTCCCCGCGCAGCTCCTCCAGCGCCATCCCCGGCAGCGGCCGCAGGTCGATGTGCAGCTCGCACTGGCCGCAGATCCGGTTGGGGTTGTCGCCGCCGTGGATGTGGCCCAGGTTGAGGGTCGGCACCGGCACCGCGAAGAGCGGGTTGCGGTGCTTGCCCTGCATCTCCTCGCGCCAGGCGAGCAGCTCCCCCAGCACCTGGTACATCCCCTCCAGGGCGCTCACCCCGAGGCTCGGGTCGCTGGAGTGGCCGGCGCGGCCGATCAGCCGGATCGACTCCATGATGATCCCCTTGTGGGCGCGCACCGGGCGCAGCCCGGTGGGCTCGCCGATCAGCGCGTAGCGCCCCTGCGGCCGCCCCTGCTTGACCAGCTCCAGGGCGCCGTCCATGGAACTCTCCTCGTCGGCGGTGGCGACGATGGTCAGCGGCTGGCGCAGGTCGTCGGCCCGGAAGCGGCGCGCCGCCTCGATGGCCAGCGGGAAGAACCCCTTCATGTCGCAGGTGCCGAGCCCGTAGAGGCGCCCCTCCCGCTCGGTGAGGGTGAAGGGGTCCGAGTTCCAGCGCTCCAGGTCGAAGGGCACGGTGTCGCTGTGGCCGGCCAGCACCAGCCCGCCGTCCCCCTCGCCGAGGGCCGCCACCACGTTGAATTTGTCGACGTGGCCGGGGATCGTCATCAGTTCGGTGCGGAAACCCAGGTCGGCCAGCCAGTTGGCGAGCCGTTCACTGACCTCCCGGTTGCCCGAATCGAACTGGGGCGAGACGCTGCTCACCGAGGGGGCGGCAACGACGGCGGCGAACATCTCCATCAGGGTGGGGGCGGCGTGGGCCATGGCGGGGTGATCCGGTGTGAGACAGAAGGCGCCAAGGGTACACGGAGTGGCACGGAGGCTGTAGCGTCGGCGGCGATGTGACAAAGAGATGACGCGACGCCGATCCTGGGCTAGGTTTATCGGATTGCCCAATCCGCAACAGGAGTACCCATGACCCACACCCCGGAGACCACCACCGTCGACGGCGAAGCGCTCACCCTGGACCAGCTCGCCGAGCGCTACCGCACGCTGAAGGAGAAACACGACGACTACCGCACCAAATCCAAGAAGGCGGTCACCCGCCGCCGCCAGGAGCAGGAGCTGAAACCCTACCAGGCGCAGCTGATCAAGATGCAGCAGCAACTGGAGCGGGACAACAGCCGCATGATCATCGTCTTCGAGGGGCGCGATGCGGCCGGCAAGGGGGGCACCATCCGCCGCGTCACCCGCTACATGAACGAGAAACACTACCGGGTGGTGGCCCTCGGCAAGCCCTCCGACGTGCAGAAGAGCCAGTGGTTCTTCCAGCGCTACGTGGAGCAGTTCCCCCACGGCGGCGAGGTGGTGCTGTTCGACCGCTCCTGGTACAACCGGGCGATGGTCGAGCCGGTATTCGGCTTCTGCTCGGATGAGGAGTACGACCACTTCATGACCGGCGTCACCGGCTTCGAGAAGGAGATCGTGCGCCAGGGGACCAAGCTGGTGAAGCTCTACTTCTCGGTGACCAAGGAGGAGCAGGCGCGGCGTTTCGAGCGGCGCAAGACCGACCCCCTGCGCCAGTGGAAGCTCTCCGAGGTGGACGTCCAGGCCCAGGACCATTGGGAGGACTTCACCAACGTCAAATACGAGATGCTGCGGCGTACCCACACCTCCGCCGCACCGTGGACCATCATCCGCTCGATGGACAAGCATCAGGCGCGGCTCAACGCCATGAAGGTGATCCTCAACGCGGTGGACTACGAGGGGCGCGACCCCAACCTGGACTGGGTGCCCGAATCCGACGTGGTGATCTCCGGCGCCCGCGAGCTGGAGATCATGGACGCCCAACGCCTCGCCGGCGGCAGCTTCACCGGCTGACGAAAAAAGGGGGAGGGCGGCGCTTGGGGCGCCGCCCTCCCCCTTTTTTCGTAAGTGGGGAAGATAAGGCTTGGATGGGCACCCCTCTCACCGGTAGGAGCGGCCCCCAGGCCGCGATTCTCTCCGACCGCTGCGGCCACGAATGTGGAGCCTGTCCCGTCCGGCAGGTGGGTCGTTCCTTTAACCTTTCACCTTTAGCCCTTCGCCTTCTTCACGCATCCATCACATCGATCAGACTCTGCCGAAACGCGCCCAGCAGTTCGCTGGTCGCCTCGATCCCCTGATCGTCCATCAACGAACCGAGTGCGGTGCCGATCCAATCGGCGATCGCCTGCTCCGGCTCCACCCCCGATCGGGTGGCATCGGTCATGTAGAGATCGAAAGCGATGTCGAGGTCCATGACGGTCTCCTCTCGGATGGGGGATTAAAGGGAGCATGGCGGCGGCGTGTGACCGGGGTGTGACGCCCGACGCCCGCTCCCGCAAGCGATACAGCCTCTACTATATGGGCAGACGAGGAATCCGCAAACGTTTGCTGACGAAGGAGATGTCGGCGTTCGTGCGGATCACGATGCTGGTTTTTGCAATCCTCGTCGCCGGTGAAGGGACAACTGCCGGGACGGACTGCGCCACCGCTCCCCTGGCGCTCCAAGTCCTGGGCGACGGCGGCCCCGAATTCAACCCCGGCCGCGTTTCGAACCGTAGGGTGGATAAGCGACAGCGCATCCACCGGAACGGAGGCAGCGGCTACCCGGTACGGGTCGCCCCGGCCGACCGATGGATGCGCTCCGCTTATTCACCCCACGGCGTCAACGAACCACCGGGCGATTACGACCCGGCCAGCACCGCGGCGAGCTTCTCCAGCCACCCGCTGTCGGTCAGCGTAAGCGCCCCCGGGCTGTCGCCGTTGGTGAGCAGGACGAAGGCGACCTGCTTGTCGGGGAAGAAGCCCATCACCGAATTGAAGTTGTCGAAGCTGCCGGTATGGCCGACGTAGCGGAGGCCGTTGACCGTCTTGATCTCCAGGCACATCCCGTACTCCTCGGCAGTGGCGGGGCCGGGCGAGAGCTGCTGCCGCGCGGCGACGTTGGCCGCTCCGGCGACGCGCACCCCTTCGGGGGTCAGCCCCTGGCGCATATCGGTGATGATGTAGCGCATCATGTCGCCGATGGTCGACTTCAGCCCCCCCGACGGCGCGCTGTTGTCCTCGGCCACCTCCACCGACTCGGAGACCACGAAGCGGCCGTTCTCGAAAGCGTGGGAGCGGGCCATGCGGCCGGTGGCGCGGGCATCGGCGATCGGCACGAAGGAGTTGCCCATGCCGATGGGATCGAGGACCTTGCTCTTCAGCAGGGCGACGTAGCCGGCGTAGAGGTTGTTCAGATCCTCGTCGGTCACCGCGCCGTGGTCCCGTTTCGCCACCGCCAGCACTCCCAGGTAACCGGCGAGCGAGGTGCCCAGGTTGCTGTACTGGTAACGCTCGCCGGGGTTCCCCACCAGGGGCTGGGAGGGGAGCTGCTCGAACAGCATGCGGGCCGCCTCGTTCACCTCGAAGTTGGCCTCCTTGGGCAGGCCGCTGCTCATGTCGAGCAATTGGCGGATGGTGATGGTGCCCGCGGTCTGCGGATTGGCCGTGGCGAAGGCGGGGTAGATCTCCTGGGCGCGGGTATCCCACTGCAACACCCCCTCGTCCACCAGCACACCGATCAGGAACGAGGTGAGCGCCTTGTTGGTGGAACCGATGTGGAGCAGGTTGTCGGTGTTCATGGCGGCGCTGGTGGAGACGTCGCTGAAACCGAACGCCTCCGCCATCACCACGCTCGAACCCTGGGCGATCCCCAACACCGCGCCGGGCACCTGCTTGTCGACCCCCACCACCTGGTTCATGTAGTCGCGCAGGGTGGCCAGGGCCGCGCTGCTGAGGGTGGTTGAAGTGGCCGCCCCGTCCACCGCGGTGTGGCTGCGGTAGCGCCAGGCAACACCCGGGAGATCCACCGCCCGCGCCAGTTCCGCGCGGAAGGTGGCGCCGTTGATGGTGATGGCGTTGATCGTCAGATCCAGATTGGCCGCCACGCTGGTGCAGAGGGCCGCCACCGCGGTGCAGCTCGCCGGCTCAAGCGTCCCGCCCCACTGCCATGCCAATGGCGTACCGGCGAGCGGCTGCAGGGTGGTGCGATAGGTCGCGGACCCCACCTGGACGCAGGGAAGTTGAATCTCTGAACCGTTGACCAGACTCGCCGCCGGACAGCTCTCCGCATTCGCCACCGGAGCGAACGGGACACCAAGCAGCAGCGGCAACAGTAGAAGGGACTTGTTCATGGACCAACCACTCAGTGAGGAAAAAGGTGGAGAATCTTAGTTCCAGGGTTAGTTTTTGTCGCCGGAAAAATTTAGCGTCGTTCGGCGCGCTGTAATCCGCAGGAGGAACGGGCGCCGCGATGATGAGTGTATTCCTACGGGCGGCCTGATCGCTATTCGGGCTTGCGGGCGGTAACCCAGAGAAAGACCTCGCCGCCGATTCCGCGATAGTCGGTCGCCTCGATCGCGAAACCCGCCCTTTCCAGCTCCTCGCGCAACGCCTCCGGCCGCTTGTGGCTGTAGTAGAGCTCCTGGCCCATGAACGCCTTGTAGCCGTCGAACTCCGGCTGCCCGGTGTAGGCCTCGGTGGCGTAGGTGAAGAGCGCGCTTCCGCCGGGGCGCAGCCAGCGGAACATCTTCTCGAACAGCGCGAAGTGATCGTCGCGGGGGAGGTGGAAAAGGGCGTAGATGACGGTGACGGCGTCGAACCGGGCGGGGGGAAACTCCGCGTCGCGCATGTCGGAGAGAATCGCCTCCATCTGCGGAACGTATTTGCGCGCCATCTCCAGCATGTGCGGCGAGAAGTCCACCCCGGTCGCCGACCAGCCGCGGGCGATGAAGGCGGAGGCGAAGGGCTCCCCCGCCCCGCAACCGAGATCGAGCACGCGGCCGTTCTCCGCATCGAGGCGTGCGAAGAAATCCTCGAACACCTCGGTCATGTCGAAGAGACCGCGGTTCTCCTCGTAGGTATCGGCGAAGCGGTCGTAGATGGTGGCGAGGGATTTGCGCATGGGGTGGTCGTTTCCGGTGTAGGGCGGGTCATGCAGGTACCAACGGTTTGGCGAAAAGGCAGCGTCACGCCTTGGCATCGGGCAATGCGGAATCCGGTATTTGCGAAACGGTGAAGGGCATTACGCCCCGCCGCTCAACTCGATCTCCTGGTAGATCTCCGCCAGCGGCAACTCGGCTTCGATGGCGGGCAGCGGCAAGGTATCGGTCGGCTCGCGGTACTCATGGAGCACCCACTCCCGACCATCCGGCGAGCGGCGGAAGTGCTCCACCGCCAGCGTCTCGGAATCGACCAGCACATAGTCGAGCAGGCTGGTGATGGAGCGGTAGTGGACGAACTTGTCGCCACGATCGTAGGTACGGGTGGATGGCGAGAGGACCTCGAAGATGACGGCCGGATTGAGCAGGGTACGCTGGTCGTCGGTCAGTTCCGGCTTGCCGCAGAACACCGACACGTCCGGATAGGTATCGAGCCCGGACGGGGTGTGAACGCGCATATCGCTGTTCATGGGCCGGCACGGTTTACCGGCAGCGCGACGACTGAGCGCGGAAAGGATGTTTCCGGCAATGGCGGCGTGGTTGAAGGTCCCGCCGGTCATGGCGAAGACCTCGCCAGCGAGGAACTGATGGCGAATCGGGCTCTGCTCCTCCATGGCCAAGTAATCGTCCCGGCTGATCTTCTGCGTTGCGGCCTGCGGCATCGGTCTCTCCCCGCGGTGCGTCTTTGCTACGTTGCCCCCTACCACCATTCCGGAGCGAAAGATTCGTTGGGGATGGAGCACTAGTATAGCGACTTGCCAACAACGACAGTGGGTTGGAACAGGCCCCCATCGACCACCCGGTAACCCATCGCCCGATACCCCTTCAGCCGCTTCTCCCACATCCGCACCAGCGGCGGGTGGCAAGTATCGACGTAGTCATGAGGCTCCTTTCCTGCACCGTAAATCGTCGGCCGCCAACGGGCGAATGCGCCGGTGGGGGAGGGGAAAGGGGGTTCGCATCAGAGGAAAACGGAACGCCATGCCGTTCAAGGAGTTCCCGCAGGCGGGCATTTTCCCGGCGAAGCGCGGACAACTCCTCGTTCAGATCGGTATGATCGCTCCCTCCCACCCCCGACGCTCCCGGTGATTACGCCCAGACCATGGCAACGTCGTAAGGCATCAACAACCGATCGTGGGTCACCAGCGTCAGACCTTCACACTGCGCCTGCGCGATCAACAGCCGATCGAACGGATCGGCATGATGAACCGGCAACGAAGCCACTTTCAAAGCATGGGCATGCTCCACGGGTAGCGGAACGACCCCGTCACGACTGAGGCGCGGCGGCACGAACGTCTCGGGTGCCTCCGGCAACGGGAGCTTACCGAGCCGATATTTGATCGCCATCTCCCAAGAACTCGCGGCCGAAAGGTGAAGGGTGTTGGCGCAGTTTTCCATCAGTGCTACCGCCTCCCCGTCGATCCGCTCCGGCGAGGCGATCATCCAGAGCCACACGTGGGTATCCAGCAGCAGCTTCACGGCGACGATGATTCGAAAGAGGCCAATAGGTCGTCGGGCAACGGCTCGTCGAAGTCGTCGGGCACCTCGAACAACCCCCGATCCCTGCCGAAACGCCGTTTCGCGACCGGTTCTTCGTAGGCCAACAGCCGCGCGATCGGCCGCCCCGCCTTGGCGATCACCACCTCGTCACCCGCCGCCACCTCCGCCAGCAACCGGGACAGATGGGTCTTTGCCTCATGAATGTTCACCACATGCACCGCGTTCTCCTGATTGGGGAGCCATACCGGACAAACAGACTAACAGCCACAAAAGCCTAGTCAACTTGTCCGCAGGACGGGCATAGAAACTCTTTCGCGGTGGGAACGATCGGAATCGGTCAGACTGGTGTGGAACCTTCCCGGCGCTACGGCACCGAGCGCAACACCGAGACCTCCTCCGGCGAGAGCCCGACGATTTCGGCAACCTCGTCCACGGCCGTCCCCTTGGCGAGCAGGGTTCGGGCGATTTGCACGGCGCGGCGGCGTTCGCCCTTTTCCACTCCGCGGGTCTCACCCTCCACCAGTCCACGTTCCCACGCCCCCTCCGCCAACAACCGGCCCCACCGCTCCACCGCCTCGGGATCGTCCAGCGCCGGGGCCGGCGGCGGGGCCGCATCGTCGCCGTATTCCGGCACCGTCGGCAATGCCCCCACCGTGCGGAAACCGGGCAGGCCCTGCATGAAATCCCGGCTGGCGGCCAACACCCGGCCGGCCAGATCGAGCACCTGCCCGCGCAGCACGGTGAGCTGCTCGTCGCTGATCCGGTAATCCTTGGAGTAGCGCGCCTCAATGTAGGCGCGCTTGAGGAGGTCGAAGCGCTCCTGGTCGTCGGGCGCGCGGCGCGGCAGGGCGTCGATCAGTAGCGGGTGGAACTCCGCCCCCTTGTTCACCAGTTTCTCGATGTCGTGGGTGCGGAATTTGTAATTGTTGAAGACCAACGTCAAAGCGTGAAGATAGCGCTCCACCGACTGATGAAGCAGAAAGGCCGCATGGGAGTGCAGGCCGCGGGCCAGGTAGTAGCCGGTGCCGCGCCAGAACTCGTTGGCGCTGTTGAACCAGTCGTCGAGATCGGAACTCGCCTGCTTCAGCCGCTGCTCCGGCGGGATCACCCTGGGCGGGATCGCCAGCGTGGAGCGCTCGGCATCGAGCAGCGCGACCCCCTCCTTGACGATGTCGGTGAAGAAATACTGCCCCTTGCGCAGGTGCCGGTTCACCTCCTTGATGGAGTGGACCAGCAGGGTGATGGAGACGGGATCGGCCAGTGCCCGCAGGTCCCGCTCCAGCCGCGCCCACAGCCGGCTGTTTTCGGTCAGATCGGGCTCGGAGGGGATCACCAGCAGGTCGTAGTCGGATTCGTAGCCGGTCTCCGGGTCCTCGACCCAGTCGCCGCGGGCGTAGCTGCCGAAGAGGATCACCCAGTCCACCGGAACTGCCTCGCAGATCCATTGGGCGATGCCGCGCAGTTGGCGCGCCTTCGCCTCCGGCAGGTAGGCGAGATCCGCCTTGCGCCGGAGCCGCCGCCGCGGACTGCGCATTTCCGAAGGGTCGATGGGCACGGTCGGGGAGTCGGTCATGGCGGCAGGGGTCCATCCTGAAACGTCCGCTGCATACTACCTGCCGTGCCGTCAATTTGCACACAAATGGTTAGCGGCAATGGCAGCAGGTAACCACGGGAATTTCACAGTGTTCAGGGTGACGGGAACCTGTGCAACGATTCATATGCAAAATTCAAGAGCAAACCCGCCCCCCTGCTTGCCCGGCGTCACCAGGAGACCTATGTTGAGACCGATTAAACGACCTGTTGCAGGCGCACCACGATGCCCAAAGAGATCCTCGCCGACACCGCCGTCAGCATCTCCGAGCTGAAAGAGAACCCCCACGCCGCGGCCATGAGCGGCGACGGCTTCCCGGTGGCGGTGCTCAACCGTAACGAGCCCGACTTCTACGGCGTCCCCGCCCAGGCGTGGGAGGCGCTGATGGACAAATTGGAGGATCAGGAACTCAACGCCTTCGCCGACCAACGCGCCGACGAGGAGAGCGTCGAGGTCCGGCTCGACGCGCTATAGGCTGGCGTTCAAGAAGAGCGCCCTCAAGGCGTGGCGCGAGCTGGACGGCAGCGTCCGCGAAGTCTTCAAAAAGAAGCTCACCGAACGGGTCTGAAATCGCCGTGTAAATGCACGCCTATGAAGCCGTCCCCTCGACCCGCTCCGCCCACGGCCTGGCCGCCCGCTTGCCGTGGCTCCGCACACGGCCGCCGGCGTCCACGCCGCGGGCTCCGCTGCCTGCCGGGCTCCGCTCCTGAGGGTCAACCTCCGGCCAGCCGGAAACCGATGAGGCCGAGGCGGCTGCCCGGCGGGTTGCCCATGCGCCGGGCCGAGCGCAGGTCGAGCCCGTGGCTGACCCAGCTACCACCGCGCAGCATGCGGCTGCGGCCCTCTGGTGGCCCGGCCGGATCGACAACCGGCTCCTCCGGGTAATCCCCCAACCAATCGGCGCACCACTCCCACACGTTGCCGTGCATCTGGTAGAGACCCCGGGGGTTGGGGGGGAAACGATCCACCTCGACCGTTGCATCACGGTCTTCGTCCTTCGGACCTCCGTTGTATGGATACTCACCCCAGTAGTTGGCCTGTCCCGGAGGCAGTTGCTCCCCCCAGCTGAAGGGGCCGCGAGTACCGGCGCGACAGGCATACTCCCACTCCGCCTCGCTGGGCAGACGCAATGTGAGGCCCGCCAAGCGCTCGTTTGCTCGCTGGAGGAAGCGCTGGCAGTCGTCCCAGCTAACGCTATTCACCGGGTGGTTGGGTGAACCGGAAGAGCGAGAGGGGTCCTCTCCCGTCAGCGCCTGCCAAAGTGCCCGCGTACAGGCGGTCTCGGCCAGCCAGAAGCCTTGGGTCAGGGTGACCGGGTGTTGGGTTTCGTCGCTCTCACGCTCGGGCTCCTCTTCCGGGGAACCCATCAGAAAGCTCCCCGGCTCGATCCAGCGCATCACCTGGCGCACCTCGCCGATGGCGAAGGCCTGCCAGAGACCGTAGCAATCCTCGCCCCAGGCGACGGCCCAGGAGGCGGGAAACTCGGGTGGGTTGGGATCAAGGTTCATGGCACCACCGGAAAAAGGCGGCCCACCGGCAGGCTTTCGGCACGCAGGGGCTCGCCCTGGCGCCTACTCACGCACCGGAGGCCCGGGCTTCGTCCGACCCGCGGATCTGCGGATCGAAACGGGACAGCGCGCTGGTTTATCGACCCTCCGGCCCATAAAGCTCCGGCCAGCCGGAAACCGATGTTGTCGTTGCGGTTGTCCGGCGGGTTGCCGTTGCGCTGGGCCGAGCGCAGGTTGCGCCCGTGGTTGGCCCAGCTACCGCCGCGCAGCACGCGGTTGCGGCCCTGCTGCACGCGGCCCCTTTGGTCCGGGTTACCCATCGAACGGTAACCCCGGACGCAAACACTGTTTACGCCACGCCGGATCGTCGGCGGGCAGCAGTATCAGCAGTATCGCAGACGCTCCAGAAACTGTTCTCGCCGTCGGCCACGAAGTGGCGGTCCACCTGCAACACGGCGTGGCTGGCCAAAAAGGCGTTCAGCCGTTCGCTCTCCTCCTGTGGGTCCAGCGCGCGGATGTGAAAGAAGGTGTAGGCCATCAGTGGTTCTCCCGCCGATCGGGGTGGCCCCCCGCCGGCGCCTTGAGCCCCTCCCCGGCGGGGCTCCGCACCCGCCGGTCGGCGCTCATGCCGCCGGCTCCCTCGCCTGCTTGCGGGTCGAAACCTCCGGCCAGCCGGAAACCGATGCTGTCGCCGCGGCCGCCCGGCGGGGAGCCGCTGCGCTGGGCCGAGCGCAGGCTGCGCCCGAGGGCGGCCCAGCTACCGCCGCGCAGCACGCGGTTGCGGCCCCTGGCCGGACCGGCCGGATCGTTGATCTCCCCTTCGGGGTAATCACCCAGCCAGTCCTGGCACCATTCCAAAACATTGCCGTGCATCTGATAGAGGCCCCATCGGTTGGGGGCGAAACGCTCCACCGGCAGGGTACGCCGCCGCTGTTCGCCCTTCGGACCGTGGTTGTAAGGATAGTCGCCATGGTAGTTGGCCTGGTCGGTGGCGAGGGTATTCCCCCAACTGAACGGGCCGTCGCTGCCGGCGCGGCAGGCGTACTCCCACTCGGCCTCGCTGGGGAGGCGTAGGCGAAATCCCTCGATCGACTCGTTGGCCCGTTCCAGGAAATGGTGACAATCCTCCCAGCTCACCTGCTCCACGGGGTGGTCGGCCGAGTCGGTAAAATGGGCCGGATTCTCACCCGTCACCGCCTGCCAGAGGGCCTGGGTGCAGGCGGTATCGGCCAGCCAATAGCCACGGGTGAGGGTGACGGTATGGGGTGTTTCATCGTCGTATCGCTCGGGCTCGTCGGGCGGCGAGCCCATGCGAAAGCGCCCCGGCGCGATCCAGCGCAGGCGCTGACGCGCCTCGCCGAGCCGCAGCTCCGCCCACAGGCCGTAGGCGTCCACCCCCAGCGCCCGCGCCCAGGGCCAGGGGTTTTCGACACAACGCCAGAGCGCCTCGGGCCGCTCCGGCCCCGCCGGTTGCAGGGCGAACAGCGCGCCTTCGGCGTGGGCGAGATGGAGGACGCCCCGTTCGTCCTGCCACAGGCGCTCGGCCCACACCGGGCGCTCGAAGCGCCGCAACCGGTAGTGCCAACCCCGATCGATGATCTCGACCTGCTCGCCGCTCACCGGTAGGTGGTCACCGATGATGACGTTGTCGGTCGGCGAGTAGGGGTGGGCACCCAGCGGAAGCAGGGCGCGCTCCGCCCGGGCGCGCACCTGGAGCCCCGTGCCGATCTGACACAGCCAGCGGGGGGCGGGCGACTCCGGTTCGGCGAACTCCTCCGCGTGATAGCCGCCGGGCAGGGGTTCGCCCAACACCCAGGCCGCCTGCCGCGCCAGACGAAACAGCGGCTGCCAGTCGGGGAGGGGGTGTTGGCGGGCCAACTGGTCCAGCAGGGGCAGATAGGCCGCCAGCCCGATGGGGACCTCCGCCGACGCCGGCGGCCGCCCCCGCAGGCCCTCCAGTTGCCGCAGCAGCCGGGGGAACTGATGCGGCTTGGGGGCCTCCAACAGCGCCGACTGCAACCGTTCCATCTCCTCGGCGCGGGCGTTCAACGTGCCTCGCCACTGATCCAAGGCCCGTTGCAGCGGGATACGCAGCCGCTCTTCGAGGGCATCGAAGGCGTGCAGGGCGGGCAGCAACCGGCGGACACCCAGCTCCAGGTAGCTGCCGCTATCGCGCACTTCGGGGTGGTTGGCGAGCGCCAGCTCCGCCTGGACGCCGGCACCGGGCAGGGCATGGCGCAGATAGCGCAGCTGCTCGCGGCCGGTCTTCCAGGTCCGCGAGAGGAGGGCAAGCAGGGTGTCCAGGTGGCGCGGGCCGTCGCCCCCGTCGCGCGCCCCGCGGGGGTCCAGCGGGGTGCAAGGGGCCGGCGCATCACGCAGGTGGCACACCGGAAGCAGCCGCACCGGGTGCCCCCGTGCCTTCAGTCGGCGAATCAGGGCCAGCCACTCCGCGGCGATCCGCCCGTCGTGCAGTGCGCCGAAGGCCCCCAGCAGCAGGACCTGGGAGTGGCGTTGGATCGCCCCCTCGTCGGCGGGCGAGAAGTGCCCATCCAACTGCTCCCAGGCGCCATCGGGGCCGTTGCGCAACTGAAAGGCGGTGAGCCCCGGGGAACCCACCAGCGCGACCAGCGAGCGCCACGCGGCGTAGAGGTCGGGGTGGACCTGGCGCAGGCTCTGCGGGCGGTCGATGAGGAGGGTGATGGGACCGTTGAAATGGCGCCGCGGCAGCAGCGGCAGGCGGCCGACCGGTCGGGCGCGGGTGAGATCCCGCAGGCAGCGGGGCAGGTCGATCCGCCGCCCCTGGCCGTGCCCGACGATCACCTCGTCCCACAGGTTCTGCCACTGCCCGCGGCTGCGCAGGGGCGGGGCGGCGATGAATGCCCGCGAGCGCGGTTGCGGCGCGGGATCGAGCAGCGGGAGCGGCCCGTCGGGCGACTCACTCTTCTCTGTCTTCAGCGCTTCGCAGGCGGTGACGACCCAGGCGAAGGTGGGCCGCCGGGCGGTGCGCAGGGCGCCTTCCGGCGGCGCTTCTCCATCGCTTCGTCCACGGTCGGCCGGAGTGGAGGAATCCGCCTCCCCGCCGGGTCGCATCGGTACGGCGTCGTCGCACGCATACCCCAGCAGCGCCGCCAGACGGGCGGCACGGGAACCGTCATCGCCCGCGATCCGCTCACCGGCGCGCAGGGTGCGCAGCAGGTCGGCGCGGCTGCTCATGGCTGGTCCGGATTGACCCGACTCTTGTGGAAGTAGTGGCCCAGCCGCGTCAGCCACGCGGCCGGGTCATCACCATCGCCGGCCAGCTCATCGAGGGCGCGCAGCAGGTCGAGGTATTCGGCCAGGCCGGTTCGCGGCAGGTCGGTGCAGTCGTTGCGATCGGCGACGATCTGCGCGGCGGCCGTGCTGCGCAACTCGGCCTCCAGGTCGGGGAAGACCACCGCGCCGATCCGCTCCAGATGGGCCTGGACGTCCTTGCCCAGCGACAGGGAGAGCACCACGCAGCGGCGCAGCAGGGCGGGGGGCAGTTCGCGGCTGTTGTTGCTGGTGAGCACCACCAGCGGCGGCGGACCCGCGGAGGCGATGGAGCGGCCCAGCGGCGGGACGTTGAAGCCGCCGTTGCCCAACACCTCCAGCAGGCCGTTGGTCAGGCTGATGTCGGCCTTGTCGATCTCGTCGAGGAGCAGCACCACCCCGCTGCGGGCACACGGCTCGATCGCCAGGGGAGGGTCCGGAACGAAGTTGGGCGCCCCCGTTGTGTGTTGCGCCTCACCGCTACGGGCGTCGAGCGCCCACCAGATCGGCCCGGGGCCGATGTAGTGGGCGACGTTGCGCACGTCGCGAGGCGGGGTGGCCGGCACGGCTTCACCATCGCTTGAACCCCGCGCCGCCGGGATGCTCCCCGCCAGTTGGGCGTCGGCCAGCCGGCTGGTGTGGTCAATGCGCCAGAGCAGGTCGGTGTATTCGGTGTCGGGCTGGATCACCTCGTAGATGAACGGCCGCCCCAGCACCTCGGCCGCCGCCCGTGCCAACTGGCTCTTGCCGATGCCCGGTTCGCCCTGCACCAGCAGCGGCTTGCCCGCGGCCAGGGCGGCGATCAGGGCGTCCACCGCCGGCGCTTCCAGCAGGTAGCGGGTGGCGGGCCAGGAGCCTCGGGCCGGCAGGGGGAAAGCGGTGGCGGCGGCACGGTCCAGCCGGTCGATCTCGGTTCGCCGGAGGGCCCGGAGTTCGTTTTTGCGCTCTTTGGTCATGGTTTCCTGCCTAATCGTCAGCGGGCCAGCGGGGAACCCAGTCCCTGACTACGCTCTTGACGTTTTTGGAGAGGGCAGCCGCATGTTCACTGGTTTTGACAACGGTCTGCATAATGCCCGCGCTCGTCCCCGAGCCTCCTGCGTCCCCTCCATCGGGAGGATCACCACCGCCGTCGCCGGAACTTCCCCCGCCGTCCCCACCCGGCTCTTCGGTAGTCCCGTCTCCCAGCTCCCGCAGCCGTTCATTCACCCGCCAGGTGCCTCTCGCCATCCAAGCGCTGAGCACCCCGACGTTACCGCGCATTACTTCGCACTGCTTCACATCCGACGGATGGATCTGGAACAGGTAAAGGTTGCTCAACCAATCGTGCAAATAGCCAAGGACCCCGCTGGGGACGCGGCCCCGCACGCGGGCAAAGATATAGTAGTGATCTTCCAGATTGCGCGCCCCGAGGACGTCGTCGAGCAGGCCGCAGTACTGTAGGAAGCGCGCTTCGCTGTTGGGCTCGTGATATTGGGGACACTCGATGGAGAGCCCGCCGTTCAGCTCACCGATCGCTTGCACGAAGGCGTGGGCCCACGCCTTCGGGTCATCCTCTTCCTCGCCGCAATCGTCAAGGTCGACGCACAGGGTGACGTCGGGGCGGTCGTCCAGCTCGTTCTCATTGAAGGGCTTGAGGCGTTGGCGCCCGCGCGAACCCAGGCTTCGATCGATGGCGAAGATCAGGGTGTGGCGGTACGCCACCCCCTTCACCCCGTGGCACACTTCGTCCCCCTTGCGCTCCTCGTCCTGGAGGCTCGGCAGGGGAATGGAGGAGGCCAGCAGGATCTCCGGGAAGAGATTCCGCAAGGCTCGCAGGGCGGACATGTCGGCCCGGGTCGCGCCGGCGAGGAAGTCATCGATGGCGCGGCCCAACGGGCGTAGCAGGGTACCATGCTGTTCCCGGGCAATCAGCTCGGCCATGAGTCTGGCCGCGGTGGTGAGATCATCCACCGGTTGCCGGTCGCCGAGCCGGGAAAGGCCCTCGAACAGCAGATCGTAGAAACGCCGGTGGTCGATCGCCGCCAGCGCCCTTTCCAACGGCCGGTGATCCACTTCACACGCCGCCCTTTGGGCCTTCATTTCATCCGCCCGCCGGGCCGAACGAAAGGCCTTCAGACTCTCTTCATGGGCCTCGCGCAGCACCGCCTCGTCCACGGCCAGCACCTTTGCCATGCGCGCGAACCACCGAGCGGCGGGGGTTTCGGTTTCGTGGGAATCCCAACGTTGGACGGTCTTCGGACCCACCCCGACGGCTCTCGCGAACAGCTCCTGCTTGGGGTACTCCGACTTTTCCCAGAATGTTCTCAACCAGCCCATGGTCTCCACCTCCTTGCGGAAAAAATTATCAGTGCCCGTCGCGGATGACAAAGGATGGTGGTGGACATTCGCTGGACAAGTGGTGGACACGCCTGGGATTCATCTTCGCCCCGTGCCCTTTACCGCTTTGATCGTTCCCACGCTCCAGCGTGGGAACGCATCCCGCGACGCTTCGGCGTCGCGATTGGCGTGGCAGCGGGGAGCGTAGGACACGGGACGCTGGAGCGTCCAGCCCTGCGTTACCACGCTGGAGCGTGGGAGCGATCAGAATTCCAATCCATGCACCAAGGCTGTCGCGCCGATCAATGTATCGGGAATCAATAGTCCGTGACTCTTTCCGTAGCTCAACAGCCACTCATACCGCTGAGAGGAAACTGGCGTTGTCAAAGGCGGCATGGTGAACTCATCGATCAACTCTCGCGCTCGACCGACCTCCACTTTATTGCGACATCCGACGATGAGTTCCATCGCCGATACCACCGAAACCGCCAACTCCTGGTAAGAGGCAGGGCTAGGCCATTCTCCGCTATACCGAAGGAACCATCTCCGATGGGTTTCTCAGCGATCTATGGACCCGAGACTCGGTTATTCACCGCATCCAGTGACTGGGTCAGTCCGCCAAGAATCTGCCAGAAGAGATCTGGGAGAAGCACCCGGAGATCCCCTGGCGGAAGATTATCGGGATGAGAAATTCCCCAAACTCGATTGACCCGGGAACGGTGTAAAACTGGGGCGTGTCCAAGCTACCGACCAGACCGTTGAGGGAGACCGCTGTCATGTCCACCATCACCTTCGATGACGTATCCGCGGAGGCGTTGGGCGCGCGTATGGGACGAGAAGCTGCCCGATTCAAACCGAAAACCCGGTTTAAGGTGATTTTGGAGGAACTTGAAGAAGGCAGCGTTCCCGATGACCCGGCGGCGGAGTTGATGACGTTGGCGGAGAGGATTACGCGCAAAGCTCGGGAGCGCGGCCTCACAGACGAAATGCTGAAGGAAATCCTCTCGGAAATATGATGGGTGCTTCCTATGTCGTCGATACCAACGTACTGATTAGCACTATATCTTTCCAAAGGCTAGGCCCTGGCGCGTGTCGTTGGGATTGGGCAGGTTCTCTATTCCCCGGAATCCGTGGGGGAGTTGATTGGTGTGCTGGAAAGACCCAAGCTGGCGAGCCTGATTGATGCCGAGGACCGGGCGGACTTCGTTGCGTTTTGTTTCGCGCGTTTTCGGTTGGTTCGCCCCACCTAGACCATCACCGAGTGCCGCGACCCCAAGGACAACAAGTTCCTGGAACTGGCGGTGGCGGGCGGGGCGAGCGCCCTCATCACCGGTGACCAAGACCTGCTCGCCCTCCACCCCTTCCGGGGGATTCCGATTCTCGCCCCTGCCGACTTCCTCGCGCAGTATCCTGATTGACCGTCCGGTTGTTGGCACCCACCGAAACTTTCCCGTCCGAATCCTACGTCGTTGAATATGCAGGGAATTTCTATCGGGCTGTCAGATGAAGCAGGAAGTTTTCGCCCGCTCTTTGCGATGGGTGTCCTGCCAATTCCCTCTCAACAAGAGTATGGGGATGAACCAAAGATAGAAGCGGTAGATCCCGATGCCGGGAGGGAACACGTTATCTGAAAAACGGTAGGCGTACTCGATCTCCATGGTGATCCGGCGTGTTGCGCTTGGGACGGTTTCGTCCTTCCCGATGAACGTCATGTCCATAGGGGGGCGGGAGGGTCGATCAGCGCGTGGTTCTCAAGGTCGTGGTCGGTGGCAAGCCGCTCATCGAATGTAGTTTTCGACCAGCATCGCCCTGGAACGCTTGGGATCATAGACCACCGTGACGGCGGTGCCCGGCGATAGGTGATACAGCAGCCAATCGTTCGAGCAGCGTGCCCGTACCTCCGTATTCCCGCGGCCCGCTTCGCCGATGGAGATGTGGACATCCGAGCGTGTAGAGCCCGGCCACCCCGGCCATGAGACATCGTTGTGTTTGGTCACGAAGACCACGGTACCGGACGCCAGCACGCCCTTCTTGAACAGCCTTCGATCCCGCAGCACCTGGGAAATGCGCGGCCAGTAGAGCGGCATGAAAAAGAGCAGGCCGAACAACGGAAAGAGGAGAAATACGCCGACCGGAGGGCCGTTCTGCGAGGCGCCGGCGATGGCGTTCACCGACGGGTCGTCCGCCAAATAGATGACCGGGACGGTATCGCCGGCGCGAAGCGTCGCATAGGCGCTCTGCGAACACACCGTATTCACGCCGTGGTAGTCGGTTTGATGGGCGGTGAATGAATAGCGCACCTCCACGCTATCGCCTTGGCAGATACGCCCGTCGGCCAACTGGCTCACCTGCCCGGTGGCCGTTTCGGTCTCCCATACCGACAGCATCGCATCGCGGTCGGTGGAGAGGATCATCAGCGGGATGAGGGAAAAGACCACCAAAACGAACAGTGGAAGGGTCAATCCCTGCCATTTGAGTACGCGCGACAGGGCCAGTCCCGGCAAGACGGTCGCCTTGCGAGGTGGACGTTCCGGTATGGCGGGGAGGAAATCGTGAAGCGGCATGGTTCCATCCTTTGAGGCTCGACGCTTGAACGTAAACGATGTCGTCGTTCGGAGGATCTTATCTCAATGCCGCCGAAGGAACATTGTCACGACGGTTTCCTGTTCACGACCCCAGATTGTGAAATCTGTAAGAAACTCCGGATAGATTTGCCGAAGACGCCATCCTGATCCCGTCTGAAATCGTCGCGAAAAAACCGCGACCCCGAGGATGACCTCAGGTCT
>NZ_BAAHXB010000051.1:0-38586 GCF_054657215.1 Endothiovibrio diazotrophicus | reverse complement strand
AGACGCGGCCGTTGGTGGTGTGGGTCTCGGTCAGCTCGGTGAAGCTGAGGGGATCGCCGGGGTTGCTGAGGTCGGCGGTACGCTCGGTGCTCTCCTCGACGAGCAGGCCGGAGGGGAGGAGCCGGGTGCGCGCCCCTTCGACCGGGGCGCTCATGCCGAAGCGGGGATCGGGGGTGAGCACCACCTGTTCGATGGTGCCGTCGGGGGACTGGATCCGTTCGGTGCCGTCGGCGGGGAACTCCTTGCGGGTCTTCAGGCCGGCGGGGCTGGTGTTGACCAGGCGGCTGCCGCCGTCGGCGAGCTTTTCCACGGCGAAGCGGTAGTTGCGCCCCTCGCCGCTGGTCATGATCGAGACGTAGCCGTCGTCGGACTCCTCGCGACCGAGCTGCCAGCCGCCGCCCGCCGGGTCGCGGTCCTCCAGCAGGCGGCCGAGGTCGTCGTAGGCGTAGTGGTTGGTATTGTCCCGCGGGGTGGTGGTGGCGAGGAGCAGGCCGTTTTCGTCGTACTGGAACTGGTGGAGGGCGCCGGTGGGGTCCTCCACTTCGCTGAGGTAGCCGTTGGCGTCGACGGCGAGGCGGGTGCGCTGGCCGTCGGGTGCGATGATGGCGGTGGGGTGGCCGGTGGCGTCGCGTTCGATGGTGGTCTGGTTGCCGTTGGCGTCGGTGACGGTGGTGAGATGACGGTCTTCGTCATAGGTGTAAAGGAGCAATGCTGCTCCGGTCACCGCGTCCAGCGTTCGCTGGTGGCGTCCGTCAGAACTGAATTCGTAGTATTCGAGTCCGTCTTCGGACGCAATGGAGAAATCACCGAGATTGGTGCCGCCAAGACGGGGTTCGAGTACGAGCACCTGGTGATGGAGTCGATCGGCGATATAGAGGCGACCGTCCGGGCCGAACGCCATTTCTTCGGGGTGGTCCAAGGGGGTTTCCAGGGGAATACCGGATCGGTCGTATCCTTCGGTGATTTTTCCCACCACGGTATGGATTGTCCCATCCCGATCTACCCGCCGGACTTTGTCCGCAGTGCTTAAATAAAGCTCTCCGCTGGGGGAGACCGCGATACCGCCGCGGGTGAGTAGGTGGGTTTCCAGCGCCGGGATGCCTTCATCCGTTCTGGGCACGGTTCCGAGTGGCCAGTCCGCTCCTGCCACTCGCTTGATAATCCCGTCCGGTGTGATGGCGCGGATGGTGGGAGAAGCACCTTCCGCCACATAGACCGTCCCGTCGGGTGCGACCGCCAAGTGGATTGGTGCGGCCAGTTGCGCTGAGGTGGCTGGGCCGCCGTCACCACTGCTTCCGGATACCCCGGTGCCCGCGTAGGTCGTGACGATCCCGTCGGGATCGATTCGGCGCAAACGGAAGTTGTTTCGATCGGCCAGGAGCAGACTGCCGTCCGGAAGGGATACGACGCTGGCGATCCCATTGAATTCCGCGTCGATGGCGGGGCCTCCGTCTCCCGAATAACCCGGCTGGCCGGTACCAGCGATCGTCGTGATGATTCCTTCTGCGTCTACCCTGCGCAGGCGGTACCGGTCTGCGACGTAGAAGCCTCCTCCCGGGATCGGTTCCACGTCATATGCACCCGACAGCGCAGCTGCCTCTGCGGGGATGCCCTCAACGATCGGGCCCTGCCATCCATTTCCTGCGACGGTCTGCAATATGCCATCGTTGCTGACTTTGTAGACTCGGTGGAGGTAGGGCGAAGAGAAGAGGATGGTGCCGTCGGCCTGGGCGGCGATCGCGACCGGTTGGGTGATGCGTGCCACCGAAGTGGGGGCAGGGAAGAGGTATAGACCTGGCTCTCCGGTTCCGGCAAAGCGTCTTGCCGTGAGGGTGTTGGCGTCACTGCTACGATGTCCGCCATCTCCCAATTGCAGAATACGCCCAATTGGGTCGTAGAAATGGACGGTGTCCAGGTTCCAGCCACTAAGTCCCAAGGCGCTGGATTCGTAGTGACCGACCGTGGTTTGCCACGTCGCTGTAAGCGCAGTAGTCGCGCTTTCTCGGTTACCGATAGCTCTTAGTTCCCCGCCGCTGCTGTTGGTAGCTGGCAACGCGAAGCTCCGGTTGAATTCTTCGGATGACGAGTAGTACGTGACGCCGTAGCGGTAGGCGACGGTAACGGTTGCCGTGGCAGCATGTTTCACCCGCTGACCGTACACATTTCTACCGTCCCATTCGAAGCGGGTGCTCTGGTTGGGGAGTGGGGGGAAGCTTTCGCGATACGTCCTACCAGCAATGGAAACGGTTAGGTCGATGCCTAGCAAGGGGGCCGGTACGGTCTCTTCTGACAATACGATGTCCAGTGTGTAACCCGACCTGAATCCCTTGACCCGGTCGCTGCGGTAGCTGAGCGATAAGGGAGTTCCGACGATCGGGATCGTTTCCCCCAACGTTTGGTCTTGGGCATCGACGATGCAGCCGTGGCAAGGATCGTGACCTTTGGGCGGAGGATTGGGTTGCGACGCATCGTTTTTCGGCGCGGGCTGGTTGGGGGCAGCGGCTCCTCTAGATGGACCATAGGGCCAGTTGCAATCCCACGGCGTGAAGTGGGTGATCAATACCCGCCACAGGCTCTTGCCGGGGCGTGTAGAGCTGGGCGAGCCGCGCCCGCTCGGCGTCGTCGATCCCCAGCTCCGCCAACTGCGCCGCGTCGTCGGCGAGCCCGTCGCCGTCGCCGTCGATCCCGGCGAGGCCGTCGGTGATGGCGAGAGTCTGAATGACCCGCCCGTTGTCCGCCGCGATCCAGGCGGCGCGGTCGTAGTCGTACCAGCCGAGCGGCACCGCCTCGCCCACCGGGAAGTCGAGGAAGTTGTCGACGTAAAAGGGGAGCGGGCGGTCGAAATCGACCCGCTTCGCCCCGGCGGCGAGCGCCTCGTCGGCGCTCAGCTCGACGGCGTAGGTGTAGCCGCTGGTCGGCGGCAGCGGGCCGGGCATGGATTGCGGGCCGTTCTCACCGACGGTGTATTCGGTGGCGCGCACGGTGAGGGTGTCGAGCGGCTGTTGGCTGCCGTCGGCGAGGGTGAGGGTGGCGCCGGTGCCCGGCGGGATCAGCAGGGTGGCCTGGCGTTGGCCGTCGGCGTCGCTCACCGGGTTGCCGCGGGCCACCTGGATTTCGCTGGCGTTGGCGAGATCGATGGTGGTGGCGGCGGAGTCCAGCGGCAGCAGCACCGCCTCGGGGGCGTGGGCGAAGTCGGCCCACGGGGTGTCGAGCTGGCGTTGCGCCGGCAGGTAGCCGTCGCGGCGGTAGTCGAGGGTGAGCTGGCCGCCGCCGTTGACCGCGAGGTCGAACCAGCCGTCGGCGCGGCTCAGGGTGCGGCCCAGTTCGGGGTGGTCCTTGGCCGTGATCCCGACGCCGGGGAGCGGGCTGCCGTCGCGGCGCAGGACCTGGCCGCGGATCACCGCGGCGCGGCGCGCCTCGATGGTGCCGGGGGCGACGCCGCTCTGGATCGGGTTCTCGCCCGCGAAGAGGAAGGCGGTGCCGCTGGCGAAGTCGGCGCCCTCCAACGGCGGGGCGATGGTGGCCGGGTCCGGCGGCAGTGGTTCGCCCAGCGGGATATCCAGGGGCGCGGTCGCGTTGCCGGCGGCGTCGCGGACGGTGAGGCTGAGGGTGTCGCCGGAGGCGGCGGCGATCGCGAGGGTGAAGGCGCCCTCTTCGTCGGCGGTGGCGGTGGCCTGTTGGTCGCCGTTGGTGACGGTGACGGCGGCGCCGGCCTCGACGCTGCCGGCGGGGGCGCTGAGGGTGTAGTGGCCGTCGGCGGCGGGCTCGGCGGTGATGGCGCCGGCCGCCGGGGTGGCCGGCGGCTGGGTATCGAGGTGCAGGGTGAGGGTGCGCTCGCCGCTGTTGCCGGCGGGATCGACGGCGTGCAGGCGGAGCGGGTTGATCCCCTCGCTGAGGGTGAGGGTGTCGCTGAAGTGGAGGGTCTCGTCGAGGGGCAGGGCGGTGCCGTCGAGGGTGGTTGGGCCGCCTCGCTGAGCTGGCCGCGGAGGGGCTGGCGCGGCTGGTTGGTGAGCAGGCCGTCGGCGGGCTGCTCGACGGTGATGGTCGGCGGCACGGTGTCGATGGTGAGGTGGCGCTCGGCCGGCTCCGCGCGGTTGCCGGCGTAGTCCTCCACTTCGGCGGTGAGTCGGTTGTCGCCTTCGGCCAGGGGCTGGAGCGGGCGGCAGGCGAGGGGCCGGGGGGTGGACGCTTCGCTGTCGCCCGCGCAGCTCACCGCCAGCGGGGCGTCGTCGGCGCGCAGGGTGAGGGTGGCGGGGTCGGCGCCGATGCCGTCGTCGGCCAGTTCCAGTTGCAGGGTGGGGCGGTTGTTGGCGAGCAGCGCCCCGTCGGCGGGGGCGGTGAAGGCGACGGTGGGCGCCAGCAGGTCGCTGTAGGGGGCGAGGGCGAAGAGGCGCGGGGCGCGGCGCCCGCCGGCCAGTTCGAGGGGGGCGTTCAGGGTGCCGTCGGCGAGGACCTTGACCAACTGGCGGGGGCCGGCCACCCAGACGCCGCCGTCGGCGGGGTCGGCGGCCAGGGCGAGGAGGGTGCCGCGGCGGCCGAAGGGGCGTAGCCGCGTCTGCTCGGTGCCGGCGGCGTCGAGGTGGATCAGTTCGCTGCCGGCGGCGTACCAGAGTCCGCCGCTGCCGTCGGCGACCGGTCGCTCGGCGTGGTGGGTCCGCTGTTCGAAGCGCATGTCGCCGGCGGCGTCGAGCTTGCGCAGGGCGTGCTCCAGTTGCACCCAGAGGCCGCCGTCGGCGGGGTCCCAGGCGAGCGCGCGGAAGCTCTCGCGCCGGCCGGCCTCGATCCGCGTCTGCTCGCCGCCGGTGGCGTCGTAGGCGATGACCTGGCGGGGGCCGGCGGTCCACAGCCAGCCCCGCTGGCTGTCGGCGGCGAGGTCGAGTAGCGTGGCCTCGTGCTCGACGGCACCGGCCAGGGTGCCGTCGGCGTCGAAATGGAAGAGGCAGCGGCCGGTGGCGAGCCACAGGGTGCCGTCGCGGGGCTGCAGGGCGAGGGTGCCTTCGGCGGCGCTGTCGGCGCTGCGCCGGGAGGGGGGGGTGCGTTCTCCATCGTCGTCGTCGCGGGCGTGGCCGTGGTCGTGGCTGCTGCCGAGACCGCAGTGGGCGCCGTTGGGGAGACGGGCGCTGTATGCAGTGAGTTTCAGGCAAATAACGTAAAGTCTATAAGGATTTTATACTGGGCTTTTTCCGGCCATTTGTACGCAATATCTGAATTGGTTTCAGAAATCTTCCAGACTTGCCGCCTACCGGCTCACCAGCAGCACCATGAACTGATAGGGCTCCAGCTCCAACTGCTGGGTGGCGATGATGATCTTGCCGGCGACCAGGTCGGTGAGCGTCTTGCGCAGGCCGAACAGGCGCAGGCGGCGGGCGGAGATGACCTGGCGGTGTTCGCTGAAGTTGGCCAGCACCAGCATGCTCTGTTCGTTGTGCTGGCGGAAGTAGCCGAAGACGTGGTCGTTGCCGGTGTCGAGGATCTCGGTCTCGGCACGGGAGAAGGCGAGGTGCTGCTGGCGCAGCTGGATCAGCCGCAGCAGGCCGAGGTAGATGCGCCCGGTGTAGGTGTCGCGGTCGTGGCGCTCCTCGGCGCGCTTCCAGTCGAACGGGGGGCGGTGGATCCAGCGGGTGTCGCCCACCTTTTCCACCTCCTCTTCGTAGGAGTAGTCGTTGAGCATCCCCAGCTCGTCGCCGAGGTAGATCAGCGGGATGCCGCCGATGGTCAGGATCACCCCGTGGAGCAGCAGGATGCGGCGTACCGCCAGCTCCGCCTCTTTCTCGTCGCTCTGCTCCAGCGCCCACTCCAGGCCGGCCAGCGAGGCGCAGGTGCCGGAGACGCGCATGTCGCCGGTGATCTCGTTTTCCTGGAAGGGGAGGCCGCGGGCGAAGCTCCCCTTGAAGCGGCCGGTGAAGTACTCGCCGAGGAAGCGGCGGTGGTCGCCGGGGATGATCGCCAGATCGCGGGCGTCGTCGTCGGAGAAGACCCAGCCGATGTCGTCGTGGCAGCGCACGTAGTTGACCCAGGCGCAGTCGTCGGGCAGCGCGAAGCGCTTCTCCATGGCGTGGCGCAGCAGGCGGGTGTCGCGGGTCGCCAGGGTCGACCAGAGCAGGGCCATCAACTGCGGGTTGTAGGAGAGCTGGCACTCCTCGCTGCCGATGTATTTGATCACCTCGTCGGGGTGGACGATGGCCTCGGACTTGAAGAGCATCGCGGGGGCCGCGATGCGGGTCACCGCGTTGAACGCCTGGATCACCACGTGGGCCTCGTCGAGGTTCTCGCAGCTGGTCCCCACCCGCTTCCAGATGAAGGCGACCGCGTCGAGGCGCAGGATCTCGACGCCCTGGTTGGCGAGGAACAGCATCTCCTCGGCCATCGCGTTGAACACCGCGGGGTTCTCGTAGTTGAGGTCCCACTGGTAGTTGTGGAAGGTGGTCCACACCCACTTGCGGATCTTGTTGCGGTAGGTGAAGCAGCCGGGGTGCTCGTCGGGGAAGACCGCGTTGATGGTGCGCTCGAAGGCGTCGGGCCGGGCCCGGTTGGGGTACATCCGGTAGAAGTTCTGGTACTCGGGGTCGCCGGCCAGGGCCCGCTTGGCCCACTCGTGCTCGTCGGAGGTGTGGTTGAAGACGAAGTCGAGCACCGGGCTGATGCCGTGGTGGCGCAGCTCGGTGGCCAGCTCGGCCAGCTCCTCCATGGTGCCGAGTGCGGGCTCCACCTCGCGGTAGCTGCTGATCGCGTAGCCGCCGTCGTCGTCCCCCTCGGGGCAGCGGAAGAGTGGCATCAGGTGGAGGTAGGTAACCCCCAGTTCGGAGAGGTAGGGGATCTTCTCGTGGATCCCCTGCAGGTTGTCGGAGAAGAGATCGACGTAGCAGGTGGCGCCGAGCATGCGGTGGGACTGGAACCACTGCGGGTCGGCCTCGCGGGCGGCGTCCAGCGCCTTCAGGTCGTCGGGGCGCTCCAGCCACATGCGGGTGGCGGTGCAGAGGATCGCCTCGAGGTGGAAGAAGAAGTCGTATTGGTCGCCGTAGAGGTGGTAAAGGGCGCCGAACAGGGCGGGGAAATGGTCGTGGACCCGCTCGCTGAAGGCTTGCCACTCGGCGGTGTGGGTGTGTTCGCCGAAATGGCGCTCCAGGCGGGGTATCAGCCGCAGCAGGGTGCGGCCACTCTCACGCTTGATCCAGGCCTCGTCGCTCAACGCTCTTCTCCACGGTTCACACCAATCACTCGGCTTCAATCGTCGTCGTCGCGGCGACGCCCCGTCGTGCCGTTGCTCGGGGAGGCGCCGCGCCAGTGGCGGTGCAGGGTGCCGCCGCCGCGGTTGCGGCGGGTCTCGTCAATCAGTTGTTCGAGCGCCTCGCTCATCTCGGTGGCGGTGCCGGCGCCGTGGCCGAAGGTGATGGCGCCGATCCGCGGCTCCACCGGCCACTCGCCGTGGCTCAGGGTCTCGGTCAGCTCCTCGTGCAGCCGCTTGAGCAGCAGTTGCGCGCCGCCCCATTCGGTCTTCGGGAAGAGGGCACCGAAGCCGTGGCCGCGGATCAGGGCGATGTGGTCCGATTCGCGGGTGGTGCCCTGCAGCCAGCGGGCCACCTGGCGGAGCAGTTCGTCGGCCACCTCGCCGCCCATCTCCTCGCGCACCTGCTGCAGGCCGCCGAGGTGGAGGTAGGCGGCGGTGAAGGGGTCATGGTAGCGGCGCAGCCGCGCCCCTTCCAGGGTCAACTGCCCCTCGAAGGCGCGGCGGTTGGGCAGTTGGGTGAGGGGGTCGTGGTCGCCGCGGGAGCGCTCCTCGCGCAGCTCCCGCCGGGCGGTGTCGGCGAGCCAGGCGGCGGCCAGCGAAAGCACCAGTTGCGCCACCCCGTCCCAGTAGCTGGCGATCTCGCGCGGATGGAACACCCCTGCGCCCCAGGCGCTGGCGATCCACACCCCCCCCGCCACCAGGGCCAGCGTCACGCCGGCGCGCCAGCCCCGGTACCAGGTGGCGGCGGCGACCGGTACGGGGGCGAAGAGCTGGAGGTTGAATTCGAGGCCGGTGAGGTGGTCGAGCAGTCCGAACAGGGCGATCAGCGCGACCGCCGCGAGGACGAAGGCCGTCGGCGGTGTGTTGCGGAGCAGGCGATCGATGGCGCTGGTCATCGGGAGGCTCTCATCCGGATAGGGGCGGGTGGTGGAACGGGTCGATCCGCCTAGGACCCTGTCGGACTATGGATGAGTCGGCCGCGAAAGCGGGATGACGGCACCGGTTTTCCGAAAATCCTCGTCAAATAGCTCACTATCTCTCCTCGAATTTTCGAAAAACCGGCACCGTGCCCTCCCGCGCCCACAACTCGATCCCCCATAGCCCGACAGGCTCCAAGATGCGGGCCCAGTATACCGGTCTATCGGTTACGTTTCCGTCTCGTCCGTCGTCGGCCTCTCGGCTGGAGGCGCCAGCAGCTCCGCCGGCAGCAGCGCCAGCAGGCGCCAGCCCGGCTGCGGCTGCGGGCCGCCGTCGGCGCGGTAGACGTGGAGCAGTCCCTGCGGGTCAATGGCGAACAGGGGCAGGGCGCGGTGGCGGTAGCGGCGGGTGTAGGCGGCGAAGTCGAACTGCTCGCTGAGCCGGGTGGTGCGGATCTCGCCCCCGGCGCGCAGGGTGGCGGTGAGGGTGGCCAGCATCGCCTCCTCGCCGAACAGGCGGGGGGCGGCGAAGGATCTCGCCGCCGCCTGTTTCTCGCGGTTGCCCTGCTCGTCGCGGTGGGGCAGGGAGTAGACCCGGTTGGCGCCGAATTCATTGCGGTAGCGCAGGCAGGACAGCGCGTTGAGGTCGGCGCGGCGGGAGAGGGCGAGCAGCCGGCCGAGGCCGACCAGTTCGAGGTTGCGGTCGGCGTGCTCGGAGACCGGGTTGCCGAAGTAGGTGTCGATCCCCGCCATCCGCGCCTCCGCCAGCTCCTCCCAGCGGGGGCCGGCGAGCAGCACCTGGACATCGTTGTCGTGCAGCGCCTTGGCGACGGCGCGGGCGAAGCGGTTGGTGCCGACGATCAGCACCCCGTGGGGTTCCGGCTCGGCGACGCCGAGCAGCCGTGCCAGCGGGCGGGCGGCGAGGCTCTGCAGCACCACGGTGAAGATGATCACCAGGAAGACCAGCGGCACCAGCCGCTCGGCGCCGGCCACCCCCAGCTCCTGCAGGCGCAGGGCGAACAGCGCCGAGACCGCCGCGGCGACGATGCCGCGGGGGGCGATGAAGGCGATCAACGCCTGCTCGCGCCGCTCGAGGGAGGAGCCGCGGGTGCTCACCGCCACCGCCAGCGGGCGGGCCACCGCGACGATCACCAGCAGCAGCGCGGCGGTTTCCCAGCCGAGGTCGGCGAAGGCCGCCGGGTCGAGGCGCGCGGCGAGCAGGATGAACAGCGAGGAGACCAGCAGCACGCTGAGGCTCTCCTTGAACGAGACCACCTCGTCCAGGGTGAGGTCGTCGCGGTTGGCGAGCAGCGCCCCCATCACGGTAACGGTGAGCAGCCCCGCCTCGTGGGCCAGCAGGTTGCTCGCCGCGAACAGGCCGAGCACCAGGGAGAGGGTGGCGACGTTGACCAGATACTCGGGGAGGAGGTGGCGCTTGAGCAGCGCCGCCAGCCCCCACGCCCCGGCGGCGCCGAGGCCGGTGCCCACCGCCAGGGTGGTGAGAAAGCCGGTGAAGGCGCCGCCCCGTTCGCCGACCACGATCGCCTCGAACACCATCACCGCGAGCATCGCCCCCAGCGGATCGATCAGGATCCCTTCCCAGCGCAGGATGTGGGCGACCCGCGCGGTGGGGCGGACGGTGCGCAGCAGCGGCGTGACCACGGTGGGGCCGGTGACCGTCATGATCGCGCCGAAGAGCAGCGCGATGGCCGGCGGCAGCCCGGCCAGCCCGTAGGCGGCCAGCGCGATCACCCCGCCGTTGAGTAGCGCGCCGACGCTGATCAGGTTGCGCACCACCCGCTCGCCGCCGGCGAGCTGGTGGAGCTTCAGCGACAGGCTCCCCTCGAATAGCACCACCGCCACGCCGAGGGAGACCAGGGGAAAGAGCAGCTCGCCGAGCAGCGCGTCGGGGTCGAGCAGCCCGCCCACCGGGCCGAACAGGATGCCGGCGGCGAGCAGCGGCAGGATCGCCGGCAGCTTCACCCGCCAGGCGAGCCACTGGCAGAGGATGCCGCTCAGGGCGATGGCGGCGAGGAGGAGGGCGGGATCGTGCATGGGCTCTTCCGGGCGCGGTGTTTGAACACGAAGGGCGAGAAGGGGTGGATCAGTTCGTGGGTCGGCGATGCTTCGCCGACGTGAACGGAGGCACGGCGGGAAATTTCGCGACGACCCTGGCCGAACGGTATGGTCCGATCGGATACCCCCTCGCGGTCCCGACCCCGCTGCTTCCGTTCGCGTCGGCGGAGCATCGCCGACCTGCGTTCAGATCACCCCCATCAGGTCGTGTAGCAGGAAGATCGCGATCTCGATGGCGATCAGCCAGATGATGATCCACTCCAGCATCGAGGAGTGCTGATGCTTCTGTTCGTCGGCGAGCATGTCGAACATGTCGTGGATCACCTGGAGCTTCTTGTTCAGCACCTCGATGCGCGGCTGCACGTCCAGGTAGGTGGCGGTCAGCGCGTAGAACTCCTCCAGCTCCGGGTACTCCCAGAAGAACTCCGGGGTGTCGAGCAGTCCGTGGTGGAGGTGGATGTCGCTCTCCACCAGGAACAGCCGGCCGCGCATGCGCGCGATCTCCCGCCGGCCGAGGCCGGAGCGGCCGCCGGCGGCCATGTTGCGCGGGATGTGGGCGCTCTCCTCGATGGTCTGCTCGGCGTACTGCTCCAGCTCCGCCAGCTTCACCGACTGGGCCAGGGCATGGGAGAAGGCGAGCTTGGCCAGGGGGCCGTCGTCGGGCAGGGTGATGTGGTCGGCGTGGATCCGCCCGCTGCCGTCCACCGCCCAGGTGAAGAGGTCCGAGCAGGGCGGCTCCAGCGGCTCCACCCGGCAGGGGGCCATCGCGTCGAGCAGCCGCTTCTCGCCGTCGTGGTCGAAGCCCCACAGCACCGCCGCGCCGTAGGGGAAGAGGAAGGCCTCGCCGCCCGCCTCCTCCAGGTGGAGGGCATCGCGGTGCAGGGTGGTGCGGCCGCGGTCGGCCAGCCGTTCTTGCAGGGCGGGGAAGTCGAAACGCTTGGCCAGGACATAGGCGTTGCAGCGCTGCATGGGGGCTCCTTTGGAGGCTCCTTCTCGTGGATCGGGCACGCCTGCCAGGATAGAGGATTTTCCGCGGTTTGGCGCTGCTCGCCGGTGGCCGTCCGGGGTCACACGAAGAAGTCCTACAAGAAACTGCTCAAGGCGCAGGTGGCGGAGCTGAGCGAGTTGCAGGAGCTCCACTACGCCTCCAACCGCTGCGCGGTGCGGCTGATGTTCCAGGCGATGGACGCGGCCGGCAAGGACGGGGCGATCCGCCATGTGATGTCGGGGGTCAACCCCCAGGGCTGCGAGGTCTACAGTTTCAAGCACCCGAGCGCCGAGGAGCTGGAGCACGACTTCCTCTGGCGTACTTCCCAGTGCCTGCCCGAGCGGGGGCGGATCGGCATCTTCAACCGCTTCTACTACGAGGAGTTGCTGTCGATCCGCCGGCAGCTGGAGGAGGATGATCCGCTCGGGATCGGCTCTGGTTGCGACGCTCCGCGTCGCAACCGGCTGCCTTGGACGCTCTGCGTCCTGCGTGGGGCTGCGGTGGCCGCTCCAGGCGCTGCCGACGCGGAGCGTCCAAGGGGTGCGCAGGTGCCGGGGTGAAGACCGCGGTGGCCGAGGTTACCACGCAGAGGTTACCACGCAGAGGTTACCACGCGGAGCGTGGTAACCAGGGGGGGGCTCTCCGCCGCTTTATCCCCGGCCGTAGATGGAAGAGAATCGGCCTCTCATCCCGTGCCTAGGAGCGCCCATGTCCCGCCAGATCGTCAATGCCGGCCGCACCGCCCTGGAGTGGCTGGAGAACCTCGGCCTGCTCATCGTCGCCGTGGCCACCGTGTTCGCCGTCAGCCAGGAGGTGATCACCATCCTGGAGGCGGGGCAGGTACGGCTCGCCGACCTGCTGCTGCTCTTCATCTACCTGGAGGTGCTGGCGATGGTGGCGGCCTATCTGGAGTCCGGCACCCTGCCGGTGCGGATGCCGCTCTACATCGCGGTGGTGGCGCTCGCCCGCTACCTGGTCCTGGACATGAAGGCGCTCGACAACTGGCGGATGCTGGCGGTGGCCGGGGCGATCCTGGTGATCGCCCTGGCGGTGCTGGTGATCCGCTACGGCCATGTGCGCTTCCCCTACGAGGGGAGCGCCAAGGGGGAGAAGGAACAGTAGCCCCGCGGCTACAGCGCCGTAGGATGGGCAAAGCGCAGCGTGCCCATCAAATGAAGGCCGTGAACTACAGGATGGCAGTTCCGTTTTGATGGGCACGCTGCGCTTTGCCCATCCTACGGTTACCGGTTTACAGATCGAACAGCAGCAGATGGTTCTTGCCGCTGTCGCTTTCGATCAGCTGCAGGCGCAGGCGGGTCGCCGACTTCGCCTCGCCGGGGAAGAAGAGGAAGCCGTGGGCGATGCCGCCGGCGGGCACCGGGCGGTTCTCCAGCGACTTCGCCTGCAGGTCGCCGGTGATCTCGCGCCGCGCCTGGCTGGAACCGGCGCCACCGGCCCCGCCCAGGGTGGCGCCGGCCGCCGCGCCGATCACCGCCCCCTTGCCGATGGTGCTGCCCACGTCGTGGCCCGAGACCACCCCCACCGCGGCGCCGATCACCGCGCCGGCGACGCCGCCGAGGAAGCCGCCGTAGGCCCCCTCGCTGAAGATCTGCTTGGTCTCCGCGTACTTCAGCGCCCGCTTCTGGGCGGTCTCCCGGGTGAGCAGCGGCCACAGGTTGCCCTCCTTGTCCTCGAGGAAGGTCTGCCCGCCGTTGACCTTCACCGGGTGGCCGCTGCGGTTGTCGAAGACCAGTTGCACCGGCAGCATGCCGGCGCCGCGGATGTCGAAGCCGAACGCCTTCTTCGCCGCCGCCTCGTCGGCGAAGGCCTCGGCGGAGACCAGGGTGCCGGCGGCGGCCTGGGTGTTGGTCGCGTTCTCCGGCGCCTTGAACGAGGTGGGCTGGGCCTGGTAGGCGGTGGAGCAGCCGGCCGCCAGCAGCAGGGCGAGCAGGGGGAGGGCGAGAAGCGGGGAGCGGTTCATGGAAGACTCCTGATGATGCGTTTGATATTTCGGGCGACGACGGTCGGGGCGACATAGCGTTCGAATCCGTCAAGGCCATGATCGGGATAGACATCGAGCCCGCCTGGCTCTGCCGGCGGCGGTGGTGTTGAAACGCTTCGCCGCCCTCGCGTTCCTGCTCTTGTCGGCGAAGGGTTGGACCTGATCGACACTCAGCAGTTGCAGGCAGTGGGAAGGTAGGGATCGAGGCGGCGAATGCGGTCCTCAATAGTCGTACTGGACGGTCAGCATCACCGTGCGCGGCTGCTGTGGCATGGTGACGAAGGTGGTGCTGCCGGAGCCGGCGGCGACGTGGTAGCGGCGGTCGAAGAGGTTGTAGACCTCGAGGTTGGCGGTAATCCCCTTGGCGCCTACGTCGTGGGCGGCCAGCAGGAGGTCGGCGCGGAACCAGTCGTCGGCCTGGATGCGGGTGCCGGGGTCGGCCGGGTCCTTGCGCTCGGTGTTGGTGTCGCCGATCCAGTAGAGCTTGGGGGTGACGGTGTAGCGGTTGCGGTAGCGGAAGGTGGTGCCCAGCTTGATCTTGTCGCGGGCGATGTACGGGAGGTCGTAGCGGCGGCCGTCTTCGACGTCATAGACCTCGCCGTCGGTGTAGCTGTAGCTGCCCCACAGGTCGCCGCGCCACGCCTCGCTCAACTGGAAGCGGGCGTTGACGATCAGATCGAGACCGTAGTGCTTCTCGCTGCCCATGTTGTCCTTGATGCTGGTGTTGAACAGCCGGGCGCCGGGGATGTACTGGGTGGGGACGACCTCGTCGCGGCTGACGATGATGTCCTCCATCTCGGCGTAGTAGGTGTTGACCACCAGGTTGAGGTCTCGCCGCGGGCGCCAGTCCCAGGTGAGCGAGAGGCTGCGCGACTCCTCCGGCTCCAGCTCGGCGTTGGGCGCGCGGAAGAAGTAGCCGACGTACTCTCCGGCGGCGTTCCGCTGGCCGCTGAACGAGCCGAAGGTGCTGAACGCCTCGTCGGAGGAGGGGGCGCGGAAGGCCTCGCCGTAGAGCAGTTTGAGATAGCTGTTCCCGGTGTTCTTCCAGACCAGTCCGAGACGCGGGTTGAGGGTGTTGCGGTAGTCGGAGTTGCGGTCGTAGCGCAGCCCGAGCATGGAGGAGAGGGTCGCGCTCCAGCGGGACTGCAGCTGGGCGTAGAGGGAGGTGGTGGTGAAATCGTTCTGGAACGTCTGGATCGGCAGGGGGGTGTTGACGTAGGTGAGGTCCTGGCTCGCCACCGAGCGGTCCGGGTCGAGGGCGGTCGGCAGGTCGGGGACCTCCACCGAGCGGTAGTCGTGGTGGGCGAGCCCGCCCACCAGGGTGTGGGTGTCGTCGGCGCTCCAGGTGAGCTGCTGTTCGAAGCCGCGGCGGCGGGAGAAGGCGTAGTCGTGGCCGTGGTCTTCGAAGCCGGTAAAGATGTTGACGTAGCTGGAGGAGGGGGAGACCTCGTATTCGGAGTAGTCGACGGTCAGTTCACCGGTCAGCCGGGGCTTCAGCTCGAAACGGTACCTGGCGTAGAGGGTGTCGATGGTGGTGTCCCAGTACGCCGAGGAGAGGTAGCGGGCGGTGTCGGGCCGGTCGCCGGTGCTGGTGAGGCTGCGGAAGTCGCTGCGGTGGTAGGACAGGGTGAGGTCGTCGCCGACGTCGAGGCGGGCGAAGCGGCTGCCGCTGGAGATCTCGCCGGTGTAGGACTCGCGCAGGGCGGCGGGGAGCGCCACGGTGCCGTCGAAGGTGACGGCGTCGACCCGCGGGAAGTCGTCCGCATAGTCGGCGGAGAGGTCGGCGCGGTCGGCGCGGTGCTCGTGGGCCCCCACTTCCAGGGCGACCCGCTCGGTGAGGCGGGCCGAAGCGGTGGCTTCGGTGTTGCGATAGCCGTCGCTGCCGCCGGTGAGCGAGACGTGGACCCGCTCGGCGTCACGCGGGCGTTGGCTGATGATGTTGATCACCCCGGCCATGGCGTCCGCGCCGTAGAGGGCGGCGGCGGGGCCGTAGAGCACCTCCACCTGCTTGGCGTTGTAGAGGGCGAGATTGTCGGCCACCGGGATCTTGCCGCCACCGGGGTGGTCGATGCGCACGCCGTCGAGCAGGATCAGCAGCTTGTTGTTGCTGACGTGGCCCTGGAAGGCGAAGTTGTTGAACGCCGAGGACTTGGTGCCGCGCATGAAGTCGACCCCCGGCAGATCCTCCAGCAGGTCGGCGAGGTTGCGGTAGCGGCGGTCGCGGATCTGTTCGGCGGTGATCACCATCAGGTGGGCGGGGGTGTCGGTGCGTGCCTCCATCCGTTTGGAGGCGGTCATCACCGGGATCTCCAGCAGCTCCTCCAGGGAGAGCTGCAACAGCTCCCGGAACTCGTGCGGCTCGCCGGCGGCGACGCCTTGGGCGACGGGGAGGAGGGTCGAGGCGAGGAGGGCTGCGTGGTATCGCCGCATCGGTCAGTTCCAGCAGGTCTCAGGAGAGGGGGAAGGCGGCGCCCGGGGGCTTGGCGGATAGGGGTCGAATCGACCGTGGTAGCGGGGTGACGCCTCCCCTTCCGCGATTCGATGCCCCATCGTCCGACAGGTCCGTGGAGGCGCCGGCCCAACGTACTGGAATAGGAAAAACCTTACAACCGGTTGATGAATTTTCTGGCACTTTCCGATACGAGCGGCAGCAATTCCTGCTCAGGCGGGCAGTTCGTACTTCTTCAGCCGGTAGAGCAGGGTGTCACGGGTGATACCGAGCAGACGGGCGGCCTGCGAGCGGTTGCCGCGGGTACGGTTGAGGGCCTGGCGGATCAGTCCCACCTCCACCTCGTCGAGCCGCAGCCCCTCGGCGGGCAGGGCGAAACCGGAGGTATTCGGCTGCTCCCAGCCACCGTGGAACTCCGCCGGCAGCCGCTCGGTGGTGATCTCCTGCCCCGAGTGGAGCACCACCATCCGCTCGCACAGGTTGCGTAGCTCGCGGACGTTGCCGGGCCAGCCGTACTCCTCCAGCCGCTTTACCGCGTCGCGGGCGAAGCGGGGCTCCGGCAGGCGGTGGCGGGCAGCGAGTTGGGCGGTGAGGTGGGCCAGCAGCAGCGGCAGATCACCGCTGCGCTCGCGCAGCGGCGGCAGGGGTCAGGGGGACGATGTTGAGGCGGTAGAAGAGGTCTTCACGGAAGCGCCCCTCGCGTACCTCCTGCTGCAGGTCGCGGTTGGTGGCGGCGATCACCCGCACGTCCACCTTGCGGTGACGGCCGCTGCCGAGTACCTGGCACTCGCCGCTCTCCAGGAAGCGCAGCAGCTTGGCCTGTACCGGGAGGGAGAGCTCGCCGATCTCGTCGAGGAACAGGGTGCCGCCGTCGGCCGAGGCGATCCGCCCGAGCCGCCCGCTGTCGGCGCCGGTAAAGGCGCCCTTCTCGTGGCCGAACAGCTCGGCGTCGGCCAGTGCCTCGGGGAGCGCCGCGCAGTTGACTTCGACGAAGGGCTTTGCCGCGCGGGGGCTGGCGGCGTGCAGCGCCTGGGCGAGCAGCTCCTTGCCCGAGCCGGTCTCGCCGAGGATCAGTACGCCGACGTCGCAAGCGGCGACGATCTCGGCGGCGTTGAGCACTGCGGTGAAGGCGGGCGAGCGGCCTACCAGGGCGTCGGCGAAGCGGTTCATGATCAGTCCCCCACGGGTCACAAAGCAAAAATCAATCGGCCCCGCCGATCAATCCGCCCTCCGGTGCGAACACCACACCGACGAGGGTCGCGGCGATTATAGCGATTCCGACCGCCCGGCGCAGTCTCGGATCGCGCCCCATGCCGATCAGCCACCCGGAGAACAGCCCCATGGTGAACAGTCCGGGCAGCGTGCCGAGGCCGAAGGCGAGCATGAATAGCGCGCCGCTTGCGGCACTGCCGGTGCCGGCGGCGGCGAGCAGGCCGCTGTAGACCACCCCGCAGGGGAGCCAGCCCCACACCACGCCGTAGGCCAGCGCGCGCAGGGAGGTGGTCACCGGCAGCAGTTTCCGGCCGAGCGGGGAGAGGCGCCGCCAGAGCGGGGCGCCGAGGCGCTCCAGGGCGGAGAGCCCCGGCAGCCAGCCGGCCAGGTGCAGGCCCACCGAGATCAGCACCGCGGCGGCGAAGGCGCGCAGCAGCAGGTGGGCGGTGGCGTCTCCCAGGGCGACCGAACTGGCGCCGCCGAGGCTGCCGGCGATGGCGCCGGCGGCGATGTAGCTGGCGATCCGGCCGCTGTTGTAGGCGGCGAGGAAGGGGAGCAGGCGGTGTTTCCGTTCACGTGCCTCGGCCGGCAGGCAGACGGTGAGCGCGCCGGTGATGCCGCCGCACATGCCGAAGCAGTGCGGGGTGCTGGAGAGACCGACGAGAAAGGCGAGGCCGAAGAGGTAGTCCATGGTGCTCGGGGCGGGGAAATTCGCCCATTCTAACCTTTTGTGGCCGCTTCGGTTCCGTTGGGAGGCGGTGCAACTCGGAAACGGCTTCCCGGTTGGAACGGGTGATTTTTAGCACGAAGGACGAGAAGGGGGAACGAAGGGCAGGAAGTAAGGAATTCAATTCAATTCGAATCGATTCCCTTCTCGCCCTCCGTTCCCCTTCTTGCCCTTCGTGTTAGAAAAAAGCGCTGGGCGGGTCTGTTTTGCTCAACGGGTGGCACTACCGTTGGGAGGGCATCGAAGCGGAAGCATTCACTCCTCTTCGTGGTTCCAACCGGTGGCGTAACGGGCGACGAAGCCGAGGGACCAATCGCCGTCGGGGACCGGTAGGCGCACCACGTGGCCGGAGCCCGGCGCCACCTCTACCGCCTCGCCGTCGAGGTTCGTCATCCGCTCCAGGACGAATTCCCGATTGCCGTCAGGCGCGATCAGCTCCAGGGTGTCGCCGACGGCGAAGCGGTTTTTCACCTCGACGATGATCTCGCGCCGCGCGAAATCATATTCGGTGATCTCGCCGACCAGCCGCTGGCGGTGGCTCTCGGAGGCGCCCTGGAGATAGTTCTGGTACTCGGTGTCGTGGTGGCGCTGGTAGAAGCCGTCGGTGTAGCCGCGGTTGGCGAGGTTCTCGAGGGTGCCGATCAGGGTCGGGTCGAAAGGGCGGCCGGACAGTGCGTCGTCGATGGCGCGGCGGTAGACCTGGGCGGTGCGAGCGGCGTAGTAGGGGGATTTGGTGCGCCCCTCGATCTTCAATGAGTCGACCCCGATCTCCACCAGCCGACGCACGTGTTCCACTGCCCGCAGGTCCTTGGAGTTGAGGATATAGGTGCCGTGCTCGTCCTCCTCCATGGCCATCGTCTCACCGGGCCGCCTTCCCTCTTCGATGAGAACCACCCCCCGCTCCTCGTCCTCCGCGGCCGGCTTCACCGCATAGTCCCAGCGGCAGGCGTTGGTGCAGCTCCCCTGGTTGGCGTCGCGGTGATTGAAGTAGCCGGAAAGGAGGCAGCGGCCGGAGTGGGCGATGCACAGGGCGCCATGGACGAACACCTCCAGCTCGGTGTCGGGGCAGCGCTCGCGGATCTCGGCGATCTCCTCCAGCGACAGCTCCCGGGAGAGGATCACCCGCGACACCCCGGCGGCGCGCCAGAAGTCGACCGCCGCCCAGTTCATGGTGTTGGCCTGCACCGAGAGGTGGATCGGCAGCGTCGGCCAACGTTCGCGCACCCAGCCGATAAGACCGGGATCGGCCATGATCAGGGCGTCGGGGGCCAGTGCCATCAACGGCTCCAGATCGGCCATCACCGTCTTCAGCTTGGCGTTGTGGGGGAGCAGGTTGCAGGCGACGTAGAGCCGCTTTCCCGCCGCCCGCGCCTCGGCGATGCCGTCGGCCAGGTGATCCAGGTCGAACTCGTTGTTGCGCACCCGCAGACTGTAGCGCGGCATTCCGGCGTAGACCGCGTCCGCGCCGAAGGCGAAGGCGTAGCGCAGCGCCTTCAGGGTGCCGGCGGGGGAGAGCAGTTCGGGTCGCTTCATGGGGTTCGAAGAGTGAAGAGTTCAACGCAAAGGCGCGAAGGCGCAAAGGGCGCGTAGCTTGGAGAACGCGAAGACACTCCTTCGCGATCTTTGCGTTGGATGTTCGTCTCAGTGATAACTGATCGGATGGGTCAGCAGGTCCTTCGGCGGCATCTGCAAATGGAATCCCTGCTCGCTCAGGTTCCGGCGCACCTCGTCGGCATCCTCGCGGGCCAGCCTGCGCTCCGCGGTCAGCTCCAGCTCCATCACGAACTCCAGCCGGCCGACTACCCCCATCAGGGCGTCGGGGACCCGGGAGAAGTCGTCCCGCCGCTCCACGTAGAGGTACATCTCGTCCTTCTTCAGTGATTTGTAGATCGCGCATTTCACGGTGATGATCCGGCGGTATCGGAGAGTGCGGCGATTATACCCCGTGCGGTCGCTCCTGGTGGGTACCCGCGATTCACATCGGTTGGACGTAGGCCGTGCCGGCGGAGAGGTCGCGGCGGACACGGCTCGCCCCGGCCGCCGGACGGGTATATCGGAAATTTCCTTATCAATCAGGAAATTTCTCGTTATTCTAGAAGCCTTCATGGCCCGTTACCGGCGCTGTTTTCCCCTTCATTCAACCTGTTATCCCCATAATCCACGTCCATGAGCGAGACCACCGAGCTGAATTTCGAGGGTGTCGAGCGGCTGCCGCTCAAGACCTTCACCGAGAAGGCGTACCTGGACTACTCCATGTACGTGATCATGGACCGGGCGCTACCCCACATCGGCGACGGACTGAAGCCGGTGCAGCGGCGCATCGTCTACGCCATGAGCGAGCTGGGGCTGAAGGCCGGGGCCAAGTACAAGAAGTCGGCGCGCACCGTCGGCGACGTGCTCGGCAAGTTCCATCCCCACGGCGACTCGGCCTGCTACGAGGCAATGGTGCTGATGGCCCAGCCCTTCTCCTACCGCTATCCGCTGGTGGATGGGCAGGGCAACTGGGGTTCACCGGACGATCCCAAGTCGTTCGCGGCGATGCGCTACACCGAGTCGCGGCTGGCCAAGTTTGCCGAGCTGCTGCTCGCCGAGGCGGGGCAGGGTACGGTGGAGTGGGCGCCCAATTTCGACGGCACCCTGGAGGAGCCCAAGGTGCTGCCGGCGCGGGTGCCCCACGTGCTGCTCAACGGCACCACCGGCATCGCCGTGGGCATGGCCACCGACATCCCCCCCCACAACCTGCGCGAGGTGGTGGCCGCCTGCATCCACCTGCTGGAGCACCCGAAGGCCGAGCTGGAGGCGCTGCTGGAGCACGTCCAGGGGCCCGATTTTCCCACCGAGGCGGAGATCATCACTCCCCGCGCCGAGCTGGCCCGGCTCTACCGCAGCGGCAACGGTTCGGTGCGCATGCGCGCCCGCTGGAGCCGCGACGAGGGGGAGATCGTCATCGACGCGCTGCCTCATCAGGTCTCCGGCAACAAGGTGCTGGAGCAGATCGCCCAACAGATGCAGGCGAAGAAGCTGCCGATGGTGGAGGATCTGCGCGACGAATCGGACCACGAGCACCCCACCAGGCTGGTGATCGTGCCGCGCTCCAACCGGGTCGACGTGGAGGGGCTGATGGCCCACCTCTTCGCCACCACCGACCTGGAGCGCTCCTACCGGGTCAACATGAACGTCATCGGCCTCGATGGCCGGCCCCGGGTGAAGGGGCTGGTGACGATGCTCGGCGAGTGGCTGTCCTTCCGCGTCGCCACCGTCCGTCGTCGCCTCGAGTACCGCCTCGACAAGGTGCTGAAACGGCTGCATATCCTCGAGGGTCTGCTGGTCGCCTTCCTCAACATCGACGAGGTGATCGCGATCATCCGCGCGGAGGACGAGCCGAAGCCGGTGCTAATGGCCCGCTTCGGCCTGTCGGATGCCCAGGCGGAGGCGATCCTGGAGTTGAAGCTGCGCCACCTGGCCAAGCTGGAAGAGATGAAGATTCGCGGCGAACAGGCGGAGCTGGAGGCCGAACGGGAGAACCTGGAGCAGACCCTCGGCTCCGAGCGGCGGCTGAAGACCCTGGTGCGCAAGGAGCTGGAGCGTGACGCCGAGGAGTATGGCGATGCGCGCCGCTCACCGCTGGTTGAGCGGGCCGCCGCCCAGGCCCTCGACGAGACCGCCCTGGTGCCGTCGGAGCCGGTCACCGTGGTACTCTCGAAAATGGGTTGGGTGCGCTCGGGAAAAGGTCACGAAATCGACCCTGCGGGCCTCTCCTACAAGGCGGGAGACGAATTCCTCTCGGCGGCCCGGGGACGCAGCAACCAGCAGGCCTGCTTCCTCGACTCCACCGGGCGCAGCTACTCCCTGGCGGCCCACTCGCTGCCCTCGGCCCGCGGTCAGGGGGAGCCGTTGACCGGTCGTTTCCATCCGCCCGCCGGGGCGCTGTTCGCCGCGGTGGTGATGGGCGATCCGGAGGAGCGGCTGCTGGTCGCCTCCGATGCGGGCTATGGTTTCATTACCCGATTGCGCGAGCTGACGGCGAAGAACAAGTCGGGCAAGGCGTTGCTCAGCCTGCCGAAAGGGGCGCGGGTGTTGGCGCCGGCACCGATCGGCGGCCCCGAGGGGTGGATCGCGGCGGCGACCACCGCCGGGCGGCTGCTGGTGATCCGTGCCGCCGATCTGCCGGAGTTGGCCAAGGGCAAGGGCAACAAGATCATCCAGGTTCCGCCGGCGCGGGTGGCGGCCCGTGAGGAGTATGTGGCGGCGATCGTCTGGTTGCCCGAGGGGAGCGCGTTGACCGTCCACTCCGGCAAGCGCTTCGTCACCCTCAGACCGGCGGACCTGGAGCACTACGTCGGCGAGCGGGGGCGTCGCGGCAACCTGTTGCCGCGGGGCTTCCAGAAGGTGGACCGCCTGGCCGCCGACGACTGAATCGAACGATGGAGAGCCATAGGGGACCTTGTTGAGCGACGAACTGGAAAACTGCCTGAGCCGGAGCGACCTGCCGCTGGAGAGGATCGTCCAGCGCTCGCTGCTCAACTGCACCCCGCGCACCTCCGTGCGCGAGGCGGCGGAGCGGATGGTCGCCGCCCGTTGCAGTTCCATCGTGGTGATGGACGGCGGCGTGCCGGTGGGGATCTGGACCGAGCGCGACGCCCTCAAGGTGGAGTGGGCGGAGGGAGGCGGCCTCGACCGGCCGGTCGCGGAGGTGATGAGCGCGCCGGTCAAATGCATCGACGGGAGCCTCTCCCTGGGCGAGGCGGCGGTGCGCTTCCAGCGCGAGGGGGTGCGCCACTTCGTGGTCACCGCACCCGGCGGCGGGGTGCGTGGCATCGTCACCCAGACCGATGTGGTGCTCAACCGTGGCATCGAGTGCTACCTGCGCATGGCGGTGGTGGGGAGCATCCTGCGCGGCGAGCCGGTGCGCGTCGACGGGGCCGAGTCGCTCGCCACCGCGGCGCGGCGGATGCGCGAATCGCGGGCCGATTCGGTGGTGGTGGAGGTGGGCGACGGGGTGCTCGGCATCCTCACCGAGCGCGACATCCTCCGTTTCGTCGCCACCCTCGACCGGCCGGGCACGGTCGGCGAGCTGTGCAGCAAGCCGCTGGTCTCGGTGTCGATCCACGATACCCTCTATTCGGTGCGCTTCCTGCTCAACGAGCAGCGCATCCGTCACGTCGGGGTGGTCGACGACGAGGGGAGGCTGGCCGGGGTGCTCAGCTTCTCCGACCTGCTGAGCAGCGCCGAACACCTCTACGTGGACGAGCTGCAGGGATTGCTCGCCGAGCGCGACATGGCGCTCAGCGTCTCCAAGCGCAACCTGCTGCTCGCCGAACAGGTGATCGATGCCTCGCTGGAGGGGATCATCATCACCGATATCAACGGGGTGATTCTCTCGGTCAATCCGGCCTTCACCCGGGTCACCGGCTACAGCGCCGCCGAGGCGGTGGGCCAGACGCCGAAGCTGCTGCGCTCCGGTTGCCACGACGCCGCCTTCTATCAACAGATGTGGACGATCCTGCTGGCCGACGGGGTGTGGCAGGGGGAGATCTGGAACCGGCGCAAGAACGGCGAGCTCTACGTGGAGCTGCTGACCATCACCGCGGTGCCCGACGAGAAGGGGGAACGGGCCAACTACGCGGCGGTGTTCAGCGACATCACCAAGCTCAAGGAGAGCGAGCAGCGCATCGAGAGCCTCTCCTACAACGACATGCTCACCGGCCTGCCGACCCAGCGGGTGTTCAAGGACCGCCTCTCGGTGGCGCTGTTCCAGGCCCACCGCGACCACGACCGGCTGGCGGTGATGATGGTCGGCCTCGACCGCTTCCAGCGGGTCAACGAGAGTCTCGGCCACGAGGCGGGCGACCGGCTGCTCCAGGCGGTGGCCGGGCGGCTCCAGGAGAACCTGCGGGAGAACGACTTCCTGGCGCGCATGGGCGGCGACGAATACCTCATCCTGGTGCCCTCCCTGGACCATGTGGAGGATGCGGTGAAGCGGGCCTGGTGGATCATCGAGGCGTTCCAGCAGCCGTTCATCATCGACGGCAACCCGCTGGTGATGACCGCCAGCATCGGCATCAGCCTCTACCCCGACGACGGCATCAATCCCGAGACTCTGATGATGAATGCGGATGCCGCGATGTTCCGCGCCAAGGGGGAGGCCCGCTCCAGCTTCCAGCTCTACGCCCACGCCATGAACACTCGCGCCGCCGAGCGGTTGTGGCTGGAGAACGAGCTGCGCCGGGCACTTGACGAGGATGCCCTGGAGCTCCACTACCAGCCGCTGGTGGAGCCGGCCGGCGAGGCGGTGGTCTCCGCCGAGGCGCTGCTGCGCTGGATCCACCCCGAACGGGGGTTCATCCCACCGGCGGAATTCATCCCGGTGGCGGAAGACTGTGGATTGATCATTCCGATCGGCGAGTGGGTGCTGCGCGAGGCGTGCCGCCAGCAGCGGGCGTGGCGGGATGCCGGGCTTGCACCGGTGCCGGTGGCGGTCAACATCTCCGGACTGCAGTTCCGCGAGCACGACTTCTTGCACACCACCAAGGCGGTGCTCAGCGAGTCGGGGATCGATCCGCGGCTACTGCGCTTCGAACTCACCGAGAGCGTGATCATGGAGGACGCCGCCGAGGCGATCCAGATGCTCAAGCAGATCCGCGACATGGGCATCTCGGTGTCGGTGGACGACTTCGGCACCGGCTACTCCTCGCTCGCCTACCTCAAGCGGTTCCCGATCTCCACCCTGAAGATCGACCGTTCGTTCGTCAGCGACATCACCGAGGACCCCGACGACTTCGCCATCGTCCGCTCGATCATCACGCTGGGCCACAGCCTGCGGCTGAACGTGGTGGCCGAGGGGGTGGAGAACGGCCACCAGCTGGAGCTGCTGCGCCAGGAGGGATGCGACTTCATCCAGGGGTTCCACTTCAGCAAGGCGCTGCCGGCGGCGGAGTTCGCCGGGAAGTATTTGGGGTAGGCTTCAGGCTTCAGGAGAAAACGTCTCCCTCGGGTCGACGTTTTCGCTCTCACTGCTCCGGTTCGTCGCGGATGATCTCCCCCTCTTCCAGCCGGTAGCTGCCGGGGCTGGACTCGTCGCGGAATTCGCGGCTGATCTCCCCCATGCGGATGGTGACGCCGGGGTGGACCACCTTGCCGACGTCGACGCGGGCGTCGCTGATGTGCTGGAGCTTGCCCATCAGCTTCTCCCGTTCGCTGGTGAGGTGGGTCACCTCCTGCTTCAACTGGAGGAAGGTGGTGCGCGCCTTCTCCTGCAGGCGGGGGGGGAACTTCTCCTTGTTCTTGTTGATCTCGGTGATCAGGCGGACGATCTTGATCAGGTCCGCCTTCTTCGGCTCCAGCCTCTCCTCCACCTTGTCCACCGCCTCCTGCAGCTCCGGGTCGACCCCCACCTCGATGCGGGTCTCGACATGGGCGGGGGAGCCGATCACCTGGGCGCGGACCCGCTTCGGGGCGCGGATCAGGCCACCGAGGATGTTGCCGCCCTTGGACGCTTTCTCCGCCCCCACCAGGATCTCGCCCTTGTGGGTGGTTACCTCGCTGTGGGAGATGGAGCGCTTGATCTCGATGTCGCCCTGGGCATCGAGGAAGGCGTTCTGGGCGAAGTTGGCGGTGATCTTGCCCCCGGCATAGAGCTGGGCGACGGTTTCGGAGAGGTTATCCTCCTCGTCGCGCACCTCGCCGTTGCCGATGATCCCGCCGTTGATCAGGATGCTGCCGCCGGCCTCGAGGACCGCCCCCTCGACGCTGCCGTTGATGTTGATGTCGCCGGTGGCCTGCAGGCGCATCCCCTGGAGCACGTCGCGGTCGATCTGGATGGTGCCGTCGAAGCGGATGTTGCCGGTGGAGAGGTCGATGTCCTTGGCGCGGAAGGTACCTTCCACCTGGACCCCGTAGTCGATCAGCATCGGCTGGCCGGCGACGGTGGCCACCAGGATGTTCTCGTCGTAGTCGTCGACCGCCACCCCGCTGCATTCGTTGGCGAAGGGGATCTCCTTGCCTGGCTGGGCGAGCAGCGTCTTGCCGGTGACGTCCTCGCCGTTGACCCCGGAGGTGGCGGGGACGCGACGCATTACCGGATCGCCCGGCTTGACCATCACCACGCCGCCCAGTTCGCGATAGTCGGCCCGTCCGCGGTCGTCGATGACCGGGCCGCGGCGCCGCGCCTCGGGGATCAGGCTGTCGAAACGGGTGTCCTCGCCGTCTTCCGGTGGACGGCCCTTGGCGATCAGTACGTTGGCGGCCTGGGGGGTGGAAAGCAGCTCGTCGAGCGCCTCGGTGAGCACCCCGTAGACGATCCCCTCCTGCATCAAGGCACTGTGGATCGCCTGCTTGCTCAGGGGCTCGCCGCCGAAGGGGCGGCTGGTGAAGGCGTAGGCGTGCATCTTGTCGGTGGAGACCTTGAACTGGACCACCGCGTCACGCCGCTCGGCGATGGCGTTGAGCTCGCCGCGGTCGCCGTCGCCGGCGTTGTAGAGCTCCACCAGGTGGGCGAGCGCGTCGTCGATCGGGTAGAGATCGCCGAATCCCTGCCGGTCGAGGGCCTGGCTGACCCAGTGGCTGTTGATCGGCGGCACCGCCTTGGGGTCGTGGGGGGGGAATGTGGCACGCAGTTTGGTGCCGTCCTCGCTGAGCGAGAACCGGATGTCATGGCCGCGGCCTCCGGCGGCCGGTGGTGGGGTTTTCGCAGCTTGTTCCGCCATGTCGCTCTGGTGGTGTCGGGAGGGGGCTTACGTCCCTCGGGGACGCCCTTTCACAAGAGATAGGCCGGATGCTTCGGCCGGCTCCGCAACAGTCGTTGCGAAAGGGTTTCTGTTATATTTTTCATTAAGATGTAACCGATTCTTGGAAATTTTGCTAGGAAAATATCAAATTCCTCCTTATTGATCCGCAACGCCACCGACTCTTCGCGGGCGAGGGCGGCGGCGGTTCGCGGGATCTGGCAGATCATCCCCATCTCTCCAAACGGCTCCCCGGGCCGCATCGTGTGCAGCAGGCCGGCGTCCTCGGCGTGGATCTCCACCGCGCCCGAGATCAGCACGTACATGGTGAAACTGGGGTCTCCCTCCTTGAAGATCTGTTGGGCGGTGGAGAAGCGTGCGCCATGGCAGATGGCCAGCAGTTCGGCGCACTCCCCCTCGCTGATGCCGCGAAACAGGGCCAGCTTCTCCAGGGCATGGATCGCACGTCCACGGGAGATTAAAGTATCGCGTTCGGTCATGGCGGTTTGGTTGCGCCGGGCAGCGGGAAATTAAGCGTAGTATAGGGATTGATGAACCCCTTGGCATGCCCGTCGGTCGGCTTTTCTTATTGTTCGAAACGCTCCAATTGACCCTTCAGACGCCCGGCCAGGGAGAGCAGGCCATCGGCGTGGCCGGCGGTCTGGTGGGCGGCGGCGTTCTCCTCGGCCACCCGCTGGATCGTCGACAGATTGTCCTGGATGGTGGTGGCCACGCCGCTCTGCTGACCGGCGGCGCCGGCGATGCGGGTGGTCATCTCGCTGATCTCCACCACCATGCCGGCGATTGCCGCGAGCGCCGCCCCCGCCTCGGCGGCCTGGTCGACGCTGCCGGCGGCCTGCTCGCGACCACGCTCCATCGCCGCCACCGCACGGGCGGTCTCCCCTTGCAGATTGTCGATCATCTCCTGGATCTCGAGCGTGGAGTCCTGGGTCCGCGTGGCGAGGGTACGCACCTCGTCGGCGACCACCGCGAAGCCGCGTCCCTGTTCGCCGGCGCGGGCCGCCTCGATGGCGGCGTTGAGGGCCAGCAGGTTGGTCTGGTCGGCGATCTCGCGGATCACATCGAGGATCGAGCCGATCGAGCGGCTGCGCTCGGCGAGGGATTCGATCAGGACGGCGGTGGCGGTCACCTCTGTGGAGAGGCCGTTGATCGAATCCACCGCCTGCTCCACCACCCGGCGCCCATCGTCGGCCCGCGCCCGCGCCTGGTGGGCGGCGTCGGCGGCGCCGTGGGCGTTGCGTGCCACCTCTTCCACCGCCGCGCTCATCTGCTCCATCGCCGCGCTCACCTGCTCCACCTGATCGCGCTGGAGGTGCACCCCGTCGCGGGTGGAGCCGGCGGCGCGGGCCAGTTGGTCGGCGGCCCCGGAGAGCTGTTCGGAGGAGTGGCCGATGTGGCCGATCAGCCCGCCGAGCTGCCCGGAGAGTTCGTTCATCGCCGCCAGCAGACGGCCGGTCTCGTTGTCGGCGGTGGCGCCCTCGCGGGTGCGCAGACGCCCCTTGGCCATCTCCTGGAGCAGGGCGACGGCGCCGGCCAGCGGGCGGCCGATGGCCCGCGCGGTGACCACCGACAGGGCGGCGCCGACGGCCAGGGCGAGCAGCGCGATCAGCAGGCTGGCGTTGCGGTTGCTGTCGATCATCGCCAGGTAGCGGCTGCGCTCCATGGTCAGTTCCAGCACACCGATCGGCTGGCCGGAGAAGTCCTTCACCTGGCCGGCGTAGCGGGCCAGCGGGTGGCCATCCCGTTCGTCGTGGCGGACCCGCGACTCCCCCCGGAAGGCGGCCTTGAGCGTCTCCGGCGGGAGTCCCCCGGCGCCCTCGGGGAGGGTCGAGGCGAAGCGCCGGAAGCCCTCGCCGTCGGCCACGTAGAGGGTGGCATCGATGCCGTATTCGGTCTTGAATGAGTCCATGAACGATTGGCCGAAGCTCATGCCGAACTCCACCGAGCCGAGGTGGCGGCCGTGATCCTCGATCGGCACCACGCCGCGCAGGCCAAGCCCCGCCACCCCCTTCTCCAGGCCGACCTGGGCGGTATGCTCGCGGTTGGCGAGCATCACGGTGTGACGGAAGGAGGCGAGGTCGTCGCCGAACTTGGCCGGCTTGTGGACCCGCAGGAAGGAGATCGCCGGCGGGGTGTGGAACTGGAACTGGCGGGCGCCGTAGCGCGTCTTGAGCACCTGGAAGGCGTCGCCGAACAGTGCCATCAGCGCCGCCCGGTCGCCGTCGGCCACCGCCTGACGCACCGCCGGGATGTTGGCGACCAGCGCGGAGAGAGTCTCGGCGAGGCGCGCGCCCTCGTCCATGCGGTTGATCAGGGTGAGGTAGTGGCCGTGCAGTTCGCGGCTCTCCGCCTCCTCGCTCAGCTCGCGCTGGGAGCGCAGGTTGTTGAGGGTGAGGGTGGTCACCACGACGAGCAGCAGCAGGGAGGTGGAGAGGACGATCCGCGAGGTGATGGTCAGGTGGCGCAAGGTAAACATGGGGGACCTCTCCGTGGGGTTATGGTGATCGCGCACGGGGCGCGGGCGGTGGCTCTTCGGCCGGCGGCGATTCCTGCAAGTATGGCATGAGAATTCTTTTATATTAGCAATTGTTAATATTCTTTTGACCACCCATCGGCATGCGGCCGTCGGCGGTCGGTGAAGGAGCGGAAATGGCGTTTCTCCAACACACCCTGATCCTCTATCTGGAGGCGGCCCCGTGGCTGCTCTTCGGCCTGCTGGCGGCCGGCGCGCTCAAGGCACTGGTGCCCGAGGAACGGATCGGCCGCTGGCTCGGCGGGGGCGGGGCAGCGCCGGTGGTGAAGGCGGCGGTGATCGGGGCGCCGCTGCCGCTCTGCTCCTGCGGGGTGCTGCCGGCGGCCCTCGGACTGCGCCGCGGCGGGGCGGGGCGGGGGCCCACCGTCGCCTTCCTGGTCGCCACGCCGGAGACCGGGGTCGACTCCATCGCCCTCAGCTACGCCCTGCTCGGTCCCTTCATGGCGCTGGTGCGACCGCTGGCGGCGGTGCTCAGCGCGGTCTTCGCCGGACTGCTGGCGACCCTGGCCGAGCGCACCATGCCGCCCGAGGCGCCGCGGCGGGGACCGGTGATCCCGCTGATGGTCGCCAACGATCGCTGCGACGGGGCGGGGTGCGGCTGTTCCCACGACGCCGCCACCGCCACCACCGGGCGCTCGACCGCCGGCCGGCTGGCGGGCGGGGCGCGCTACGCCCTCAGCGACATCCTCGACGACATCAGCCTGTGGCTGGCGCTGGGCCTGCTGGCGGCGGGGGCGGTGGCCACCTGGCTGCCCCCCCTGGCGCTGGCGGAGCTGGGCAGCGGGCCGCTGGCGATGGGGGCGATGCTGCTGGTGGGGGTACCGATGTACATCTGCGCCACCGCCTCCACCCCGCTGGCGGCGGCACTGCTGCTGGCCGGCATGTCACCGGGGACGGTGCTGGTGTTCCTGCTTGCCGGCCCGGCCACCAATCTGGCGACCCTGGCGGTGGTGGGGCGGGAGCTGGGACGGCCGGTGCTGGTCGCCTATCTGGTCGGCATCGTGGTGGCCTCGGTGGGGCTGGGGATGGCCACCGACGCGCTGGTGGCGGCGTGGCCGGTGGACATCGCCGCCCAGTTGGCCGACGGCGCGCACGGCTGGCTGCCCGCGTGGGTCGAGTGGGGGAGCGGCGGGTTGCTCGCCCTCTGCGCCGTGCCGCCGCTGCGCCGGCGGCTGCCCGGTTTCGGCACGTGGACGTGAGTTCTTGGGCTGGTAACCATTCTGCTTTATCCTGTGCCGCCTTCGACGGCATCAACGCAACGGGTAGCGACGCATGATCATCATTATGGGTACCCACGCCTCCGACGAGCAGATCGGCGGCGTGGTGACGAAGCTGGACGCCATGGGGATGGGCGCCAACGTCTCGCGCGGCATCGAACGGACCGTGATCGGCGCCATCGGCGACGAGCGGACCATCGACAAGGAGCTGTTGAAGGTGCTGCCCGGGGTGGAGAACGTGATCCGGGTGATGAAGCCCTACAAGATCGTCTCCCGCGAGTCCCAGGCGAGCGACAGCATCATCGACATCAAGGGGATCAAGCTGGGCGGCAAGGAGGTGCAGGTGATCGCCGGCCCCTGCTCGGTGGAGACGCAGGCGCAGATGGACACCGCCGCCGAGGCGGTGGTCGTCGCCGGCTGCCGGCTGATGCGCGGCGGCGCGTTCAAGCCGCGCACCAGCCCCTACAGTTTCCAGGGGCTCGGCGAGCAGGGGCTGGAGTTCTTCCAGAACGCCGCGCGCAGGCACGATCTGCCGATCGTCACCGAGCTGATGGACGTGCGCCAGCTCGACATCTTCCTCAAGCACGACGTCGACGTGATCCAGATCGGCACCCGCAACATGCAGAACTTCGACCTGCTGAAGGAGGTCGGGCGGGTGCACAAGCCGGTGGTGCTCAAGCGCGGCATGTCGGCCACCATCAAGGAGTGGCTGATGGCCGCCGAGTACATCGCCGCCGGCGGCAACCACGACATCATCTTCTGCGAGCGCGGGGTGCGCTCGTTCGAGACCTACTACCGCAACATGCTCGACGTGACCGCCATCCCGGTGCTGAAGAAGGAGACCCACCTGCCGGTGATCGTCGATCCCAGCCACGCCGGCGGCAAGGCGTGGATGGTGCCGCAGCTCTCCCGCGCGGCGCTCGCCGCCGGCGCCGACGGGCTGCTGGTGGAGATGCACCCGACGCCGTGCGAGGCGTGGTGCGACGCCGAGCAGGCGCTGAGCCCCGAGGAGCTCAACGGGCTGATGGGGGAGCTGCGTGGCATCGCCCAGGTGATCGGTCGCTCACTCTGATTTTTCCCGCCGACAAAAAAAGGCCCGCTGCAAAGCGGGCCTTTTTTTGTCGGCGGGAAAAATCAGAGCATGTGGGATGTGGGATGTGGGGGAGGGGGCTCTTCGGGACGTTGGTTCCGCTTTGTCGGGTCGAGGAATTCATCTGACCCCGATCGAGCTACCGCGCCGATTGGCTCACCGTAGGTGGGCGCTACCGCGCCGACGCGAACGGAAGCAGCGGGCTTGCGGTCGGGGCAGCCCTTCCGAGCGGAAAGCCCTGCTCGGAGGGCGGGGTGGGGGAGTGCGGGGAGGTGCCCCCGTTCGCGTCGGCGCAGCAGCGCCGACCTACGGGTGCATCCGGCCTGGAGGGCTGAAGGTGTCAGAAAATCTCCATCCATTATCCGAGCGATTTTCTGAACGGAGTCATAGGATTCAGTATTGCGGCGTAGGACTTTTGCGCGACTTTCCCGTTCAGGGGTAAGGTGGAGTTGACATAAGTTTTTTATACATTTCATATAGGAGAAATCCTCAATCAATATCACCGGGAACGAATCATGGACACAGGGATGGGTCTGCGCCGCACACTGGCCGTCTTTCTGCTCGCCTTTCTGTTTTGCCTGACCTCCCCGGTCCAGGCCGACGCCGGCCTCGACTGGCTGCTCGCCACCGCCGGCGACGGCGCGCTGGTGGGAAGCGCGGAGCGCGTCGACCCGTTCACCGCCACCGCCGAGGCGTTGCTCACGCTGCATGCCGAGGGCGCGGCGGGCGAAGCGGCGGTGCAATCCGCCCGCGACTACCTGCGCGGCGCCGAGCGCTCCAGCCTGCCGCGGCTGGCCGCCTCCATTCGCGTCGCGGCCGCCTTCGGTCAACCCGATGCCGCGGAAGTGAGCCGGCTCACCGCCGCCCAGGGACGCGATCTCGGTTTCGGCGAGCACGCCGGCTCCGACGCTGCCCTGGTGGACAGCGCGCGCGCCCTGGAGGCGCTGGCGGTCAGCGGCGAGGCCCGTGGCCAGGTGGCCTGGGATACCCTGGGCTATCTCCTCGACCGCCAGCGCAGTGACGGCGCCTGGGGGGAGGGGGCTGACGAGTCGCTCGTCGCCACCACCGCCGCCGTGCTCGGCGCCCTGGCGCCCTACCGCGACTGGAGCGACTTCGGCACCCAGGCTGCCGCCGCCCGGACCTTCCTGCTGGAGCGTCGCGACGCCGATGCCCTGTGGGGCGAAACCGCGCTCTCCGCTCGCGTATTGAGCGCACTGATCGCCTCCGGGACCCCCGTCGAATCGCTGGCCGACGCGCTGGCCGCCCTGCGCGCCCGCCAGGGGAGTGCCGGGGATTGGCACGGCGAGGTCTTCGCCACCGCCCTCGCCCTGCGCGCCTTGGCGGCATCGGCGAGCCCCGCCGATGCGACCGGTGCCGGGGGTTCCGGCCTCGGGGCGATCTCCGGGACGGTGGTGGACGGCGTGAGCGGTCTGCCGATCCCCGCTGCGCTGGTGGCGCTGTCCGGCCCCTCCGCCGGTGACACGGTGAGCGGCGCCGACGGCCGTTTTCTCCTCGCCGACCTGGTGAGCGGCGACTACACGCTCCAGCTCTCCGCCTCCGGCTACGCCACCCTCAGTGGCGCTGCCCGCATCGCCCCCGGCCAGCGGGCCGACCTGGGCGAGCTGCGCATGCTTGCGGGGGATAACGTCACCACCGCCACGGTGCGTGGCGAGATCATCCGCGCAGATACCAAGCAGCCCCTGAGCGGCGTGGCCGTCGTCGTCACCGTCGGCGCCGATGAGTCCTGGAGCACCCTCACCAACGGCGACGGCGCGTTCCAACTGAGCGGCGTCACCCCCGGAAACGCGAGCCTCCAGGCGACGCTCACCGGCTATTCCACCGCCAACGGCGGGCTCTCCCTCGTTGCCGGCGGCGCCTATCTCTTCTCCACGGCCCTCACCCCGGTGGATGCCCCGCGCACCGCCATCGAGGGGCGGGTGACCGACATCACCACCGGCGAGCCGATCGGCGGTGCCTCCATCGCGGTCTCCGGGGCCAACGACCGCCTGATCCGCGTCTCCAGCGACGGCAGCTACCGCGCCGACAACCTCGCCCCGGGGGAGATGACGCTGCAGGTGACCGCCGACGGCTACGGCGGAGCGCTCACCACGCTGGCCCTCTTCGCCGACAACGTCGTCGACTTCTCTCCGGCGCTCTACCCCTCCGGCGGCCCCGTTTCCGCGGTCAACAACGCGGCGCTCACCGGCGTCGCCGTGGACCTGGTCAGCGGCGTGCCCTTGGCGGGCGTCCAGGTGGTGGGGACCTTCGCGACCACCACCCGAAGCGCGACCACGGGCGCCGATGGCCGTTTCTCCTTCGATCGTATCGACACCCTGGTCGGCTCCCTCGCGTTGAGCCTGGAGGGCTACGAGGCGGTCGCCTTCTCCACCTCCCTTACCCCCTACGCCACCACCGACCTGGGAGAGCTGCCGCTGCTCCCCTCCAGCGCCCTGACGCTGCTCCCCGACCTGCGGGTGACGAAGGTGGTGGATCACGGCCTGACCACCGACCCCGACACCCTGCTCGCCGCGGGCACGGTGCGGGTGGAACTGCGCAACGCCGGCACCGCCGAGGTCGCCGGCGCGGTGGCGGTGACCCTCTTCTACGACGCGGATCGCGACGGGGTTCGCGACGCCAACGAAACCCCCTTGGCGACCGGGGTCATCGCCCCCCCGATCGCCGCCGAGGGCGAGGCGGCGCTGGAGTTGACGGTGAGCGCAGCGCTCCCGTTCCGCGACGCCCCGCTCAGCGCGTGGGTCGACAGCGCCGAGCAGGTGGTGGAGACGATCGAACAGAACAACGTCGGCACCAGCGCCGCCGCCTGCGTCGCCGGCGACGGTTCCGCGCAGGTCGACCTCAGCGTGGCCGTGCCGCGGGTGGTGGAGCAGGGCGTGGGGCGTTTCCGACTCTCCGCGCGGGTCGGCAACGCTGGCGGTCTCGGCCTTTCGCCGGGCGCCGGAGTGAGTTTCTACGAGGGCGATCCCGACGGCGGCGGTACCCTGCTCGGCCGGGTCGAACTGCCCGCCATCGGCGCGAGCGCCTACTACGACGCCCTGCTGGCCGACGTCGTCATCGGTGGCGCCCATCCCATCGTTGCCGTCGCCGACGCCGACGAGACGGTCGCCGAGTGCGACGAGTCCAACAACCGCGCCGCCGTCCGCGCGCCCGACCTCAAGCCCGATCTGGTGGTGCGCGCCATCGACCGCACCGGGCTGGCCACCGACCTCGGCGACCTCGCGCTCTCCGGCGAATTGACGGTCACCGTCGCCAACGACGGCAGTTTCGCGGCCGACGGCGCGGTGGCGGTGCGCGCCTACCTCGACGGCGACCGTGACGGTCTCTTCGGCGCCGGCGACACCCTGCTGGGCGAGCGCCGCATCGAACTGGCCCTGGCGGTGGGCGAGAGGCTCGACTTCACCCTGCCGCTCAGCGGCTCGCTGCCGTTCCGCGACGCCGCGATCAGCGTCGAGCTGGATAGCGCCGACGAACTGCCCGAGCGGGAGGAGGGCAACAACGTCGCGGCCAGCGACGCGCTCGCCTGCACCGTCGCCTCCAGCGGCCGCACCTACACGCTGAGCGGTGATTTCGCCGAGGGCGAAGGCATCAACCTGAACACCGCGGTACCCGACCAGCTGAGCCTGGACGACGCCACCGAGATCTTCCCCTTCATCTGGGTGCCCGCCTCCGGCCGCGGCACCATCGTCAAGATCGACACCACCACCGGCGAGATCCTCGGCGAGTACCTCTCCTCGCCCAGCGGCCGCGGGCGCAACCCCTCGCGCACCACCGTCGACAAGGACGGCAGCGTCTGGGCGGGCAACCGCGACGAGTCCTCCGCTGGCCGCGGTTCGGTGGTCAAGGTGGGGCTGGCGGAGAACGGCCAGTGCGTCGACCGCAACGGCAACGGGGTGATCGACACCTCCACCGGGCTGGGCGACGTGCGCCCGTGGGAGAACCCCAACGGGGTCGATGACAATGGCGGCGTATCCAGCGCCGAGGGCGAGTGCATCCTCCACTACGTCCGGGTCGAGGGGGATCAGATCCGCCACGTCTCGGTGGACGAGAACAACAACGTCTGGACCGCCGGCAACTTCGGCGCCGACAACGCCTTCGATCTGATCGACGGGGAGACCGGCGAGATCCTCTCCAGCTTCGACGTGGGCTGCGGTGGCTACGGCGGCATGGTCGATCCCGATGGGGTGATCTGGTCGGCCAACCGCGGCTGGGGTCCCCACGCCTGGCTGCGCTACCACACCCAAGGCACGCTGACCCGGGAGGACGACTATTTCACCTGTACCCCCTACGATCAGGCCTACGGTATCGGCGTGGATCACGACGGCAACGTCTGGGGAACCCACCACGCTGCCCACCGGGTCAGCAAGCACACGCCGGACGGAGCGTACGTCGGCACCTACCTGGTCGGCGGCTCCTTCCCCCGCGGGCTGGCCGCGACCCCCGACAACTTCATCTGGATCGCCAACTCTGGCAGCAACTCCGTGAGCGTTATCCACCAGGGGGGGTGGTGGCTGGGGGGATGGCTGGTCGGCAAATACCCCACCGGCGTCGCCGCCGACTCCAGCGGCAAGGTATGGGTCGCCAACCGCGACTCCGACAACGTCATGCGCATCAACCCGGCCACCTGGCGGGTCGATAGGGTGGTCGACCTCGGCCAGGGCGCTGCCCCCTACACCTACGGCGACATGACCGGCAGCCTCCTCCTCGGCGCCCCCGACGAGGGCACCTGGACGGTGGTCCACGACGGCGGTGAAGCCGGCGCCGACTGGGGCGGTGTCCGCTGGAGCGCCGACCTGCCCGCCGACGCCGCCCTCGGCGTCGAGATCTCGGCCGGTGAGGACGGCGTCCATTTCGGTCCCGTCGAGCGGGCCGAGTCGGGGCGCCCCATCGCCGCCACCGGCCGCTACCTCCAGGTGCGGGTCCACTTCTCCCGCGCCTCCAGCGGCGAGAGCCCGGTGCTCCACGACCTGACCGTCGATACCGCACCGGCCGCCGCCCCGGATCTCAGCGCCGCGCTGCTGGCGGTGGTCGACCGCGGCGCCGATGCCGCGGTGGACCTGCGGCTGCGGGTCGGCAACGCCGGCACCCTCGCCACCCCGGCGGGCGTTGCCGTCGCCTTCCGCCAGGGCGAGCTGGAAGAGGGCGGCGCCGAGCTGGGCCGTCTCACCCTCGATGCGCTCGCCCCCGGCGAGTACCGCGATCTCACCCTCGTCGGCGTGCGCGGTTTCGATCCCGCCGGGGCGCCACTCCAGGCCGCGGTCGACGCCGAGGCGTTGCTCGCCGAATGCGACGAGCTCAACAATCGCGTCTGGAGCCCCATCGCCGACTCCACCCTCGGCCGCATCGAGGTGGCGGTGAACGCGCCCGCCTTCGGTGCCCACGAGCCGGTGGCCCTGCTGGCCACCGTCAGCAACGGCGGCGCGCTCTCCGGCCGCTTCGACGCCCGGCTGGTGGTGGAGGCCCCCGACGGCCGCGCGGTCGCCACCTTCCCCTACCGCGATCAGGGCACCCTGGCCGGCGGCGCCGTCACCACCTTCAGCGAGGGCTGGAACAGCGCCGACTACCTGGCGGGGGAGTACACCCTGCGCGGCGTGGTGCGCGGCGCGGAGGGCGAGGTTCAGGGCACGGCGTCCACCACCTTCCGTATCCACCACCCCGATCCGGTGTCGGCGGAGCTGCGCGTCACCACCGACCGGCCGGTCTACCATACCCACGACAGCGTCGAGCTCGACTCCCTGGTACGCAACCTCACCGCCAACGTGCTGATCGACGACGCGCGCCTCGCCCTCGCGGTGCACGCCCCCGGCGGCGAGGTGGTCTTCAGCCGAACGCTCACCCTCGGCCAGTTGGTCCCCAACGGCGAACGAGACCTGGTCACCCCCTACAAGCTGATCGGTGCCGCCGAGGGCGGGTACCGCGTCAGCGGCGTGCTCACCTCCGGAGGCGACACCTTGGCCGAGGCGGAGGCCGCCTTCACGGTGGCGGTCAACCTGGAGCGCTCGCTGACCGGCGAGGTCACCGCCCAGCACGCCCGCCGCTACATCGGTGAACCCCAGTCGTGTACCGACCGGGTGGCCAACGGCTCCGCCCTCGACCTGGACGACCTGCCGGTGCGCCAGGCCCTGCTGCGCCTCGACAACGAGAGCGTCGTCACCCAGACCACCGGCAACATCGCCCTGACCGCCGGCGCCCGCACCACCCTGGTGCGGGAGGTCTCCACCGCCGGTTTGGCGGCGGGCGACTACGCCTGCGTGCTCCAGGTCTACCTCGACAGCAAGCGCAAGTGGGTCACCCTAGGCCGAGCGCTGTTCCGCCTCGACCCGCCGCCGATCGTCATCGACGCCACCCTCGACGCCGCCCCCCGCGGCCGCCTGCTGGTGCTGCTCGACGACCCGGCCGGCGCCGCCGCCCCCGGCGGGCGCGACCCCCACGGGGTCGCCGAGGCGGCCGATCTCGCCACCCAGCGCGCCTGGCTGGAGGCGGCGCTGCGTGATGCCGGCTGGTCCTACACCCTCGTCACCTCCGCCGCCGACTTCGTCCGCGAACAGCGCAGCGGCGGCTACGGCCTCTACCTGCTCCACGCCGAGCAGATCCACCTCGACGTGGATGCCCAGCGGGCGCTGCGCGAGGCGGTGCGTGCCGGTGACGGTCTGGTGGTGGGCGGCGACCACGACCAGCGCAACGCGCGGCTCGACGCGGCGCTGGGCATCGCCTTCCGTGGCACCCTCAGTGCCGATGGCCTGCTGTTGGCGGATCGTCCGACGCTCCCCTTCGCCTCCCCACGCGCCGCCGCGCGGGTGACGCTCGAGGGCACGGTGTCGCTGGCCCACTTCAACCCCGGCGGCGAGCCCGCCATCACCCACCACCCCTTTGGCGCGGGCGAGGCGGTCCACATCGGCTTCGACCTGCTCGCCGAGGCCGCCGCCGGCGGGGCGGCGGGCGAACCCCTCGGCGCGCTGCTGCTCGGCGCGCTGGCCGAGGTGGACCCGCAGCCCGCGGCGCGGGCCGGCGGCCCGTTGGCGGTGCGCCTCGCCCTGGTCAACCAGGGGATCGCCATCCCTGGTGTCGCCACCCTGGCGTTGCCCGCAGGTGTCGGGGTGCTCGACGCCGGTGACGCCACCGTCGAAGAGGCGGCGCTGCGCTGGACCTTCGACTTGGCCGAGGCGCAGAGCGCGACCTTCGATGCCTGGCTGCGGCTGCCGCCGGCGGGCGGCCCGCTGACCCTCACCGCGGCGATCGAGACCGGCAGCGCGGAGGCGCTGGCGCTCTACGACACGGTGGAGTGGAGCGTCAGCGCGACGCCCCCCGCCACCATCGCCGAGGCGCAGGGCCTGCTGGAGAGTGCCGGCCTGGCCAACAGCCGGCGGGTTCGGGTCGAGCGCGATCTG
>NZ_BAAHXB010000050.1:0-38695 GCF_054657215.1 Endothiovibrio diazotrophicus | reverse complement strand
TCCCAAAACAGGAAGTTATTCTTTCACGAGCCCTAAGGGCCGCTCCCACAGATGATGCCGTGCCACCCGAAGCCGGTGCGCTCCCTGCCGTCGGCACAGACTGCGCCAAGGCGATGGCGCTTACTCTTTCCTGACACCTGACACCTCCCCGTGCGCATCTTCCTCAAGATTTTCCTCTCCTTCTGGATCACCGTGATCGCCGTCGGTGGCGCGGTGGCGTGGGTCGCCTATCAGTTCCGCGGTGAGATGGAGGCGCTGATGCGCGAGGAGTGGGACGACCGGCTGGCGGAGCGGGATCGGTTGCGTGAGGTGCTGATCCGCGACGGGGTGGCGGCGTTGCGCCGCGCCCTGGAGGTGAGCCCCCAGCGGGAGCATATCTATGTGGCGCAACGCGGTGGCGGCGAGCTGTTGGGACGCACCGTGCCATCCCACTTGCTCCGTCACGATGAACCGCCCCCGCCGCCGCCGCCTCCTCCTCCGCCCCGCGGGGAGCATGGTGGGCGCGACGGCGGCGGTTTCGACCGCGGCCAGGGCCGGCCGCCAGTGGCGGGAGAGGCCCCGCCGGGGCCTCCACCCGAGCCGCCACCGGGGCCACCGGATGACCATGGCCCCGGTCCCATCGGGAGTCTGTTCTTCGGCGGTTCGCCGCGAATGGAGCCGCCCTCCCTGCGCGAGCGGCTGCGCAGCGCGCCGGTGCGCTTGGACGACGGCCGGGTCTACCGTCTGTGGACGGCGCCGCCCCGCCCCCCGCCGGGCCGGGTGCCGGCGGCCTTCGCCGTGCCGCTGCTGGTGGCCGTTGGGGTGAGCGGGCTGCTGGTCCTGCTCCTCGCCCGCCACTTCTCGGCGCCGGTGCGGCGGCTGCGCCGCGCCGCCGGGCGCTTCGCCGACGGGGAGCTGGGGGCGCGGGTCGGCGGCGTGCGACGCTGGGTGCCGGACGAGCTGAGCGAGCTGGCCGGCGAGTTCGACCGCATGGCCGAGCGTACCGAGGGACTGGTGGGTTCCCACAAGCGGCTGCTGCGCGATGTTTCCCACGAGCTGCGCTCGCCGTTGGCGCGGTTGCGGGTGGCCCTCGGGCTGCTCGAACGGAAGAGCCCGGAGGCGGCCGGCGAGCTTGAGCGGATGGAGCGCGAGGTGGAGCGGCTCGACGAGCTGATCGGCCAGGTGTTGACCCTGGCCCGCCTCGACGGCGGCGAGCCGCCGGCCCGCGAGAGTCTCATCGAACTGGCCGGACTGGTCGCCCAGGTGGTGGAGGATGCCGCCTTCGAGTCCGGCGACGGGGGCCCGCCGGTGCGCCTGGAGCGGCGCTGCGAGGCGCCGCTGATGGCCGATGTCGCGCTGCTCCACTCGGCGCTGGACAATCTGGTGCGCAACGCCTTGCGCCACTCGCCCGCGGGCGAGGCGGTGACGGTGGCGATGGAGTGTGGCGACGGGTGGGTGGCGGTGGTGGTGCGCGACCGCGGACCCGGCGTGCCGGAGGCGGACCTGGAGCGGATCTTCGAGCCCTTCGTGCGGGTGGGCGAGGCGCGCGACCGGGAGAGCGGCGGTCACGGCGTCGGCTTGGCGATCGCCGCCCGCGCGGTGCGTGCCCACGGGGGTACCCTGGGCGCGGCCAACCACCCCGACGGCGGTCTGGCCGTCACGCTCCGTCTGCCGGTGGAGGCCGTCGCGTCGGTGGAGGAGTAGCGGCGGGCGGGGGATGGGAGGCTCTCCGCAGGTATCGTTCGCCCGGCGGGCTGCTATACCTATCCTCACCGGTCAGAAATTTCCTCAATACTTACCATGCCGTACACGAAAGATTTCGAGCGGCCCGAAACCTCCGGAATTCGGGCGGTCGAGCGTTATCCGTTGTTGGCCCTGATCCTCTCGCTGCTGTTGATGGCGGTGGGGGCGTGGGGCGCCAACCGGTTCATCGAGGCGCGCTATCAGGCGAAATTGCAGGATTCGTTGCAGACTGTCCTGGGCGGCGTGGTCCAGGCGCTCAGCGTGTGGTCCACGGATCGGCGCATCGACGCGGCGGTCCAGGCGGATTCGGCGGTGGTGACGCAGGCGGTGGAGCAACTGCTCAAAACGCGGCGTGACCGGGCCTTGCTGCTGGCCTCGCCGGGCCTGCAGCGGTTGCGCGAGCACTACGGCAAGTCGATCGACACCAGCCTCTATCGCGGCTTTTTCGTGATCGGTCCCGGCAACGTCAATCTGGCCTCGTCGCGCAACGAGAACGTCGGCGCCGTCAATCTGCTGATCGAGCAGCCCGACGTGCTGGCCCAGCTGTGGTCCGGCCGGAGAGTGATCAGCCGTATCCAGGAGAGCGACGTGCCGCTGTCCGGCCGGCAGTCGTCGGGGCACGCCACCTTCTTCGCCGGGGCGCCGATCCGCAACGGCGAGGGAGAGGTGATCGCACTGCTCACCCTGCGCCTCGACCCCTATCTCTCCTTCTTTCCCATCCTGGCCCGCGGTCGGATCGGCGACACCGGCGAGACCTACGCCTTCGATCGCCAGGGGATGATGCTCTCGCCCAGCGCCTACGAGCCGGCGCTGGTGGAGCGGGGGTGGTTGAGGCCGGGCGAGGGCGCGGCGCTGAATCTGCGCCTCGCCGACCCGGGGCCTGAGGGGGAGGATTTCGGCGTCCACCCCTCCCTGCCCCTGACGCGGATGGCGCGCAACGCCGTGGCGGGGGGCAGCGGCAGCGACATGGCGGGTTATCGGGACTACCGGGGTATTCCGGTGGTCGGCGTATGGCAGTGGAACGATGAGCTCTCCATCGGTATCGGCGCCGAGCAGGATGTGGACGAGGCCTATTACCTGTTGAATCTGATCAAGGGGTTGATCTACGGCGGCGGGGGGATCGCCGGGCTGATCCTGGTGGCGCTGTTCGGGGTCTTCACCTACGAGCGCCGGGCCACCGACCGCAGCGAGCGCAAGATGGCGGCGATCCTCGATACCGCCAACGACGGGATCGTGCTGATCGATAGCCGCGGCATCATCAACAAGGTGAACCCGGCGACGGAGCGGATGTTCGGCTATCCGGCCCGCGCCATGGTGGGGCAGAACATCAAATTGCTGATGCCGGAGCCCTACCACAGCGAGCACGACGGTTACCTGCGCGCCTACCGCGAGAGCGGGGCGGCCAAGGTGATCGGCAGCGGGCGGGTGCTGGAGGGACGGCGGATGGACGGCAGCCACTTTCCCATCGAACTCAGCGTCAACCGCCTGGAGCTGGACACCGGACTGTTCTTCGCCGGTGTGATCCACGACGAGTCGGAGCGCAGCCAGGCGCTGCGCGAGCTGACCCGCTTCAAGACGACCCTGGACCAGACCCTCGACTGCGTCTTCATGTTCGAGCCCGACAGCCTGAGGTTCTTGTACGTCAATCAGGGGGCCATCGACCAGGTGGGCTACAGCCGTGAGGAGCTGATGGGGATGACCCCGGTGGACATCAAGCCGCACTTCACCGAGGAGGTGTTCCGCCAGACCATCGCGCCGCTGCTCGCGGGCGAGGTGCCGTCGCTCAACTTCGAGACCGAACACGAACACAAAAGCGGCGCCCGGACGCCGGTGGAGATCGCCCTCCAGTACGTGGCACCGGAGAACGAGCCCCCCCGGCTGGTGGCGGTGGTGCGCAACATCACCCAGCGCCGCGAGGCGGATGCCGCGCTGCGCCGCGCCAAGGAGGAGGCGGAGGCCGCCAACCGGGCGAAGTCGACCTTCCTGGCGGTGATGAGCCACGAGATCCGCACCCCGCTCAACGGCATCGTCTCGACCATCGACATGTTGAGCCGCGGCGGACTCGACGAGCGCCAGCTCGACCTGGTGGAGACCGCCAAGGAGTCCTCGCAGACCCTGGTGGGGATCATCGACGACATCCTCGACTTCTCCAAGATCGAGGCCGGCCGTCTCGTCCTGGAGCAGCGGCCGCTGCTGCTGGAGGGGGTGCTGGAGAGCGTCGGCGAGGGGTTGCGCTCGAACGCCTCGCGGTTGGGGGTCGACCTGCTGCTGTTCGCCGACCCGCTCCTGGAGCAGGTGACCGGCGACCCCACCCGGATCAAGCAGATCCTTTTCAATCTGACCGGCAACGCCATCAAGTTCTCGGCCAACCTCGCCGGCCGCAAGGGCGAGGTGCTGGCCGCGATCGAGCGGCGGGGGGAGAACGACGACGGGGTCGCGGTGGCGATCCGGGTGGTCGACAACGGCATCGGCATGACCCCGGAGGTGCTGGGGCGGATCTTCGAGCCGTTCGTCCAGGGCGAGGAGCAGACCACGCGGCGCTACGGGGGGACCGGCCTCGGCCTGGTGATCACCCGCCGCCTGGTGGATATGATGGGCGGGACGCTGACGGTGGAGAGCGACGAGGGCGCGGGCACCCGCTTCACCGTGGGGCTGACCCTGCCCAAGGCCTCCGGCTGGAAGATGCCGCCGGGCCACGACCTGTCGGGGGTCTCGGTCCTGCTGGTGCGCTGCGGGCCGGTGGTGGAGCGGATCGTCACCCGCTACCTGGAGCCGGCGGGCGCGACGATCCTGCCGGTCACCGCCGCCGACGCCCTGGCCTGTTTCCGCGAGCGGGACCTGTCCGGCGCGGAGACGGTGGTGGTCATCGACTCCCCCGAGGAGGGGGCACAGGCCGAGGCGTTGATCGAGCGCCTGGGCGGCGAGGGGGACAACGCGCCACGCTTCCTGGTCGGCTGCCGGGGGGATCGCCGGGGCGTGCGGGTGGAGGACGAGGACATCGCGACCCTGGACTTCAACGCCCTGCGCCGCGCCACCCTGGTCAACGCGGTGGCGGTGCTGGTCGGCCGCGACTCGCCGGAGCTGCTGGAACCGGTCGGCGCGGCGGCGGTGGTCCTCCCACAGCGGAGCCTGGAGGAGGCGCGGGCGGCGGGGCTGGTGGCGCTGGTGGTCGACGACAACCCGATCAACCGCAAGACCATCGGCCAGCAGCTGAACATGCTGGGCTATGCGGTGGACACCGCGGAGGACGGCGAGGAGGCCCTGGCGCTGTGGCGAGCGGGCCGTTATCCGGTGGTGCTGACCGACTGTCACATGCCGCGGATGGATGGGTACAGCTTGGCCCGCGCGATCCGCGCGGAGGAGGGGGCGGGGCGCCGCACCCCCATCGTGGCGATCACCGCGGACGCGGTGAAGGGGACCAGCGAGCGCTGTTTCGCCGCCGGGATGGACGGCTACCTGACCAAGCCGATGCAGCTCCACGAGCTGCAGGCGGTGCTGGCCAAGTGGCTGCCCGACGGCAGGACGGGGGAACCGGCGGAACCGGTGGCGGCGGGCGACGGTGCGGCCGTGCCGGATGCGGAGTCGGTGGTCGATCCGGACGCGCTGAAGGGCATCCTCGGCATTGACGATCCGGAGATGCTGAGGGATTTCTACCGGGAGTTCCTGGCGAGCGGCGCCGAGACCGTCGAAGCGCTCCGGGCCGCCCGCGTCGGCGGTGATCTGGCGGAGGTCGGCGGGCTGGCCCACAAACTCAAATCCTCGGCCAACACCGTGGGTGCCTTCCCGCTGGGGGCATGCTGCCTGGAGCTGGAGCGGGCCGGCAAGGCGGGAGACCGGGCGGGCGTCGACGAGCGGATGGGGCGCCTGCTGGAGTGCTACGGTAAGGTGGAGGGGTGGATCGATCAATTTCTCTCTTCCACGGGTGCGTGATTCATGACGATGCAAGAGACACGCGGCGAGCGGTCGGTGCTGATCATCGACGATGATGAATTCGTCTTGCGCACCACCGGTTTTCAGGTGCAACGGCTCGGCTACCCTCATGTGCTCACCGCGAAGAGCGCCGAACGGGCCCTGGCGTTGATGGCGGAGGCGAGTCCGCCGGTCGGCGTGGTGGTGACCGATCTGAACATGCCGGGGTTCGATGGGATCGCGCTGTTGCGCCATTTCAACGAGCAGGGTTTCGACGGTGACGTGGTGCTGATCAGCGGTGAGGATTCCGAGACGCTGAACATGGCGGAGAGCCTGGCGCGGGCGCGCAACCTCCGCGTGCTCGGAGCGGTTGCCAAGCCGATCGATCCGCTCCAGCTCGCCCGTGTGTTGTCCACGGCGATCGCCCCGGCCGCCGCGCCGCCGCCGGGGGGGCAACGGGTCTCCGTCGAGCAGGTGGCGGCCGCCATCGAGGCGGACGCGTTCGAACCGTGGTTCCAGCCGAAGATCGATGTCGCCAGTCGCGAGCCGGTGGGGGTGGAGGCGCTGGCGCGCTGGCCGGGGGCGCCGTCGGGCCCGGTCTACCCCGACGCCTTCATCCCGGTCGCCGAGGCGGGCGGCCTGATCGACGCCCTCACCGACCGTCTGGTGGACAAGGCGGTGGCCGCCGGCGCGGCGTGGCGCGCGTCGGGGCTGGCGCTGAAGATCGCGCTCAACGTCTCGATGGACAGCCTGCACGACCCGACCTTTCCCACCCGCTTCTGCGCGCGGATCGAGGCGCGGGGGACGTCGGCGGGGCAGTTCCTGCTGGAGGTGACCGAGAGCCGCCTGATGGAGGAGCTGGCGATGCCTCTGGAGGTGCTGCTGCGGCTGCGCATGAAGCGGGTGCGGCTCTCCATCGACGATTTCGGCACCGGCCACTCGAACCTGGCGCAGCTCCGTGATCTGCCCTTCGACGAGCTGAAGTTGGACCGCAGCTACGTGCAGGGTGTGGCGGACGGCGGGCGGACCCGGGCGATCCTGGAGTCGAGCGTGGAGATGGCGAAGAAGCTGAAGATGAGTATCGTCGCCGAGGGGGTGGAGACCCTGGAGGATTGGCGGCGGGTGGAACAACTGGGCTGCGATCAGGTCCAGGGCTACCTCACCGCCCGTCCGATGCCGGGTGATGCCATTCCCGGCTGGGTCGCTGCGTGGCCGGAGGCCCGCCGGCGGATCTTCGGCGCCGAGTGAGCCGGGTCACTCCGCCGAAGGGTCGACGACCTCGATCTCCTCGTGTTCGAGCACCTCGCGCAGCTCTCTGATGCGGTTGACCAGACGTTCGTTGAGGGTCTGTCCGGCGGTCAGCAGCAGCGTTCCGTCGTGGGTGCAGAGGTTGGAATTGAGCACCATGCCGGGTTCCAGCTCGTCGATCGGGATCGGGAGACCCGGTTGTCCGGGGGGCTGTTTCGTCCCTTGTCCGTCGTTCCCCCGGCCGCCGGCCGGCTTCCCGCCGTTGCCCTCCTTCCTGCGCAGGGCGGGATAGGGCTCTTCCCCCTCGCTTTTCAAAATGGAAGCGTTGACCCGCCGCCGGTCGCCGGCGGGCCGGGAGGCGAGGCTCTCCAGGTCGGTCTCCACCTGTGCGTACTCCTCCTCCGGGCGCAGCCGGATGCGCTCGCCGACGGCGCTCTGGATCTTCTCCCGGGCCAGTTTCGGTGAGATTGGCTTGACCAGGAAACCGTTCACGTCGAGGGCGATGGAGGAGCCCAGGACCTCGGTGTTGGAGAACGAGGTGATGACCAGGATGGGGAGGTCGGCGCGGGCCTTGGTGCGCCCGCAGCGGATCAGTTTCATCAGCTCCAGGCCGTTCATCTCCGGCATCTGGATGTCGGTGATCAACACGTCGACCTTGGCTTCGTTGAGGATCCTGATCGCCTGGCGGGCCGATTCCGCCTGGTATTCGGTCTTTCCGGTGAGCGTCTTCACCACCTGGTGGTTCACCTTGAGCACGAAACGTTCGTCGTCGACCAGCAGGAGATGAAGTTGGTGCAGCGAAGCGGGATTGTTCACGTCATGGGTTCCGGGGAGAGGGCCAGCGTCCTATCTATTTTGGACGCTGTGGCGCGCCTTTCAACAGGGAGGGATCCACCGTGACGTCGCTCGTAGGAGCGGCCCTCAGGCCGCATCGGGATGGAGCGCGGCGCATGGAGTCGGTGTGGGCAGGAACGGAAGCGGTGTCATCGCGGCCTTGGGGCCGCTCCTACAGGGCAAGGACGCGGGTTCCGTCAGACGGGTTCGGCGACGGAGAAACGCTCCAGCTCGTCCCAGTTGACCACCTCGCGGTCCAGCTTGAGGTAGGCCGCCTCGTCGCCCGGGATCACCACCGCCTCGGCGACGCCGGCCAGCGCGGCGAGCTTGGCGGAGAGCTCGGTGGCGCCGGCGGGGTCCTGTTCACCCACGCGCAAAGTGAAAGTGGAGAGGTAGCGCGGCGGGGCCATGGTGGCCGCGGCGATCGCCCAGATCGCCAGCATCCCGGCGCAGAGGATGAACACCCCGGTGAGGCCGAACTGGCCGTGGGCCCAGCCGCCGAGCGCGCCGCCGGTGAAGGCGCCGATGAACTGCGAGGAGGAGTAGGCGCCCATGGCGGTGCCCTTGGCGTCGGCCGGGGCGACCTTGGCGATCAGCGAGGGGAGCGTCGCCTCCAGTAGGTTGAAGGCGGAGAAGAAGAGGAACAGCAGTCCGGCGATCGCCCACAGCGAGTGATGGAACTCGGCGAGCAGCAGTTCGGTGAGCCCCAGGGTGACGATGGCGCCGACGAAGATCGGCTTCAGCTTGCGTTTCTTCTCACCGATGATGATGAACGGCACCATCACCGCCATGCCCAGCAGCAGCACCGGCAGGTAGACCCACCAGTGGTGCATCTTGTCGAGGCCGGCGTAGTCGTGCAGCGCCAGCGGCAGCACCACGAAGTTGGCGGTGAGCACCATGTGCAGGGTGAGGATGCCGAGATCGAGGCGCAGCAGCTGGGGGTCGCTGAGCACCCGTTTGAACTGCCCCGGCACCGGTTCGGCGTCGCGGTGGAAGTGGTTGTGGCTCGGCTTCGGCACCCAGGTGAAGAGCACCGCGATGCCGCCCAGGGCGAGCACCGCAGTGAGCCAGAAGATCCCCGGCACGCCGATCCAGCGGTCGAGCAGCGGGCCGGCCACCAGGGCGAGGCTGAAAGAGAGGCCGATCGAGGCGCCGAAGCCGGCCAGCACCTTGGTGCGGTGCTCCTCGCGGGTGAGATCGGCGAGCAGCGCCATGATCGCCGCGGCGATGGCGCCGGCCCCCTGCAGGGCGCGGCCGAGGATCACCCCGTGGATGGTGTCGGCCTGGGCGGCGACGACGCTGCCGATGGCGAAGATGATCAGCCCGAGGGCGATCACCGGCTTGCGCCCGATGCGGTCGGAGAGCATGCCGAAGGGGATCTGCAACAGGGCCTGGGTGAGGCCGTAGGCGCCGATCGCCAAGCCGGCGAGGAAGGGGGTGACGCCGTCGAGGTGCTCGGCGTAGAGGGCGAACACCGGCAGGATCATGAACATCCCCAGCATGCGCAGGCCGAAGATGGCGGAGAGGGAGGAAGCGGCGCGCTTCTCCACGCCGGTCATGGTCTCTTCGGGTCGATTCAGATCGCTCACGGGAGGGCCTTCTCGATGGGTTCGCGGGGACGGGCGCTATGGTACCGGCTTTGCCGGGACGGAGAAACGCGGTCGGTTATGGGGTTATTCGACCGCGAAGGGCTCGGAAAGTGCCGCGCCGCTGCCTGTCGGTCGGCTGGAGTCTGCGTTTTTCTGCGTGATCCAACAGGGGATTTCAGCGCCGGTTTTTCCAGTAGCCGGGGTCGCGGCGCAGGTGCATGACGGCGAGGATTTCGATCCGGTCGAGGCGTTCCCTGAACAGGAGTCCGAACGGGAAGCGGGGGAAGCGGGGGAGGCGGCACTTGCGGATATCGTCTTCCACTTTGCGATGGATCGAGGGGTTCGTTCGGACCCGGCGGATGGCGTCTTCCAGTGCGTCGAGAAAGCGTCGCTCCAGACCCGGCTGTTTTTCCCGGTAGTAGTTGGCAGCCGCTCCGATCTCCCGGCGGGCGGCGCGGTGGATCCTGTAGGGCTTCAATCGAAACGGTCCCTCAGTTCCTCCATTGCCTCATCGCCGTCGACGAGGACATCCTCGCCCGCGTCGATCTGGGCGCAACGGCGTCGAATCTCCTCCTTCCAGGCGTCGGAGATCGGGAAATCATCCTCGAGGTCGAGGGAATCCAGCAGGGTCTCGGCGATCAGGGCGCGGTTCTCCGGGGAGAGTTCGATCGCCTCGGCGATGATTTCTTCGGCGCTACGTGCCATCACTTTCTCCACATAAAGAGTGTTCGGGGTTTGCCCCTATTTTGGACGAAGCGGTGACCGTGGGCGAATCCGGTTGAGGGGTCGTGGTTTTCACCATGAAGGTCAGGCAAAAAGGAACGAAGGGCATGAAGAAAGGATTTCGTTCCGGAACTCAGCGCCAACCCCACCGTTGCGTAAACGAATTCTCAACGATTCGACTCAGCTCCTGATTCCCGTTTCCCTTCACGTCCTTCGCTTCTCTTTGCTTGTCCTTCATGGTTCAACCCCCCGCCTGCTCGACGGTGGAAGTCCAGCCGAGGTCTTCGAGGATGCAGTAGAGGCTGGGGATGACGAACAGCACCAGCAGGGTCGAGGTGGCGATGCCGAAGACGATGCTGATCACCAGCGGGATCAGGATCTGCGCCTGGGTGCTGGTCTCGAACAAGAGCGGCAGCAGCCCCGCGGCGGTGGTCAGCGAGGTGATCAGGATGGCGCGGAAGCGTTCGCGGCTGGCCATCACCGCCGCCTTATGAACGGGTAGCCCGTCGCGGATGTGCTCCTTGATGAACTGCACCAGCAGGATCGAGTCGTTGACCACGATGCCGGCGAGCGAGACGAAGCCGAGCATGCTCGGCATGGTCAGTTCATGGCCGAGCAGGAAGTGGCCCCAGAAGACGCCGATCAGCGCCAGCGGGATCGCCACCATGACGATCACCGGCTCGACGTAGGAGCGGAACTGGAAGCTGAGGATCAGGTAGATGCCGAACAGCCCGAAGAGGAAGGCCCGCGCGATCGAGGCGGCGGTCTTGCCCCCCTCCTTCTTCGAGCCCTGGAAGCTCACCTCCAGGCCGGGGTGCTGTGCCAGCACCTGCGGCAGCAACTGTTTGCTCAGCTTGTTGAGGATCTGGTTGGCGTTGCCCCGCTCCGGATCCAGCGAGGCGATGATCGTCGCGGTGCGGCGGCCGTCGATGCGCTGGATGCGGGCGTAGCCGCGGCCCGGCTCGATCACCGCGATGGTGGCCAGCGGTACCGAGCGGCCGTCGGCGAGACGGATCGGGAAGCGCTCGAACTCGGTGATCGAGTCCTTGTCCTCGAGGGCCAGCCGCAGGTCGACCTCGATGGTCTCGCGGCCCACCTGCACCTCGTCGGCGATGGCGTTGTTGAAGGCGGCGCGCAGCTGCGAGGCGACGGTCTCGGCGTCCACCCCGTAGCTCCCGGCGCCGGGGGCGAGATGGAGCCGCAGCTCCTCCTTGCCGAGACGCAGGTCGTCCATCACGTCGTCGACCCCCTGGACGCGGCGCAGCCAGTTCTGGATCCGGCGTGAGGCCTCCGCCACCTCATGGAGGTCGTCGTGCTGCACGCGGATCTCGATGGGGCGGCCGGCGGGGCCGAAGCGGGGCTGTTTGTAGGTGATGGCGAGCACGCCGGGGATCACCCCCACCGCGCCGCGCCAGCGGTTGATGAAGGTCTGCAGGTCGGTGGTGCGGCGGTCGACGGTGAGCAGGTCGACCGATACGGTGGCCACATGGGTGCCGCTCTCGTTGGCATCCTTGTTGGTGTTGTACTGCACCATCAGGTTGTCGATCAGCGCCTCGCCGCCGGGCTGCTCGGGGGAGAGTTCGCGGTTCAACGTGCGCGCCGCCTCCACCACCCGGTCGACCACCTGCTCGGTGCGCCCGAGCGGGGTGCCGGGGGCGAGCAGGATGCGCGCCTCCACCTGGTCGCCGTCGATGTTGGGGAAGGGGCTGAACTTGAGTAGCCCGCCGGCGGGTAGCGCCAGAGTGGCGAAAAAGAGCGCCACCACCGCGCCGACGAAGAGGTAGCGAATCCCCACCAGCCGCTCCACGGTGTTCACCAGGGTGGTGGCGCGGAAGCGCTCGAAGCGCGCGGTGAAGGCGACGCGCAACGCTCGCTGCGGCCGGTGGCGGGCGTGCTCCAGCGAGTGGACCAGATGGCGCGGGAGGATCAGGAACGCCTCCACCAGGCTCACCGTGAGGGTCATCAAGAGCACGATGGGGATCACCTTCAGCACCTTGCCGATGTCCCCCTCGATGAAGGCGAGGCCGAGGAATACCGCCATCGTGGTGAGGTAGGAGGAGAAGACCCCGAGGCCGACCCGCTTTACCCCCGCCACCGCGGCGTCGAGGATGTTCATCCCTTTTTCGACGTGGGAGGCGATCGATTCGGAGAGGACGATGGCGTCGTCCATCAGGATGCCGATGGCCATCAGCAGGGCGACCATCGACAGCATGTTGATCGAGAGACCGAGCAGGCCCATGACGAACAGCGTGCCCATGAAGGAGACCGGCAGCCCCATCGCCACCCAGAAGGAGTAGCGCCCGCCGAAGAACAGCCACATGGTGGCGAAGACCAACAGCAGACCCTGCCAGCCGTTGGCGACCAGCATGGTGAGGCGGTCGGTGATGATGGTGGTGGCGTCGCGGGCCAGGTCGAGGTGGACCCCCGCCGGGGCGCGGGCGCGCTCGGCGGTGAGGAAGCGTTGAACTTCGGCCATCACGTCGAGGGCGTCCTGGTTCTTGTTCTTGCTCACGGTGAGCAGCGCCGCGGGCTTGCCGTTGAACAGGGTCTTCGCCTCGTCCAGCTCGAAGCGTTCGTGCAGGGTGGCGATGTCGCCGAGATGCACGGTGCCGCCGTCGGGGGTGGCGGCGACCACCAGCCGGGCCAGCGCCTGCGGTGTGATGCGTTGCTCGTCGAAGCGCACCAGCAGGGTCTTCTCCGGGGTCTCCAGATTGCCGGCGGGGAGCTTGACGTTCTGCCGCGCCACCTTGGCGGCGACGTCGCCGACGCTCAGCCCGTAGCGGCGCAGCTGCGGGAGTTTCAGCTCGATTCGCACCTGGCGGTCGGAGAACCCCTCGATCTCCACCCGGGCGATGCCGGGGCGCCGCTGCATCCGCTCCTTCACCCCTTCGGTGTAGGTCTTGAGCTGGGTCAGCTCGGTGTCGGCGGTGATCGCCACGGTGACCACCGTGTCGCGCCGGCCGAGGGCGCGCAGGATCGGCGGCTCGCTCTCCGCCGGCAGGTTGTCGACCGCGTCGATCTCGCTCTTCACGTCACTGATGAAGGTGGTGAAGTCGCCCCCCTCGGCCATCCGCACCACCAGCCGGGCGCGCCCCTCCAGCGCCTCGCAGCGGGTCTCCTCCAGGAAGGTGACCCCCTCCACCGCGTCCTCCAGCGGACGACAGAGCGCCTCCTCCACGTCCTCCGGCCCGGCGCCGGGGTAGACCACGCTCACCTCCAGCTCCGAGGGGGTGAAGTCGGGGAAGGTCTCGCGCCGCAGCTCCGGCAGCGTGGCGATGCCGAGGGCCAGCAGCAACAACATCAACAGGTTGGCCGCGGTGGGGTGGCCGGCGAAGAACCGTATCATGAGGTAGACCTTCTCGGCTTGGGCACTAGGAACGCGGAGGACGCAGAGACGCAGAGAGCGCGGAGAAGAGGATTAGTGCTCATTCTTCTTCTCTGCGTTCTCTGCGCTCTTTGCGTCCTCCGCGTTATCTGCACCGTTGTCCGGAAGGACCACCCGCAGCGGGGTGCCGGGGACGACCGGGTCGAGGGCGGTGGTGACGACGCGGGCGCCCTCCTCGATCCCCTCCACCGCGGCGAGGCCGTCGCGTTCGAACCGTTCGCTGACCGGCACCACCTTCAGCCGCTCCTCGCCGTCGACCAAGTAGAGTTGGCCGCCGTGGAGTGCCGCCACCGGCACGGTGAGCAGCGGCTGGGGCACGCCGCGGATGTGCACCTCGGCGAACATGCCGTTGATCAGCGGCGGCCGCTTGCCGGGGGTCACCTCGTCGATCTTCTGCTCGACCTCCACCACCACGCCCACCGAGCCCTCGCCGTCGGCCACCGTTTCGCGCACCCGGGTCACCCTGGCCGGCCACTGCGGATTGCCGCCGAGCAGGTTGAGGGCGACGGTGGCGGTGAGGCCCAGCTCGCCGATCTCGAAGGGGCGGCTGCCGAGGCGGAATTCGCCGGGCAGCGAGCGGCCGAGACGGCGCATCTCGTGGAGCGCCACCTGGGACTCCACCTCCATCACCTCCATGCGGTAGGCACGCACCAGCACCTCGCCGGCCTTCACCACCTGATCCTGCTCCAGGTTCACCTCGCTGATGCGGGCATCGAAGGGCAGCGTGATCACCGTCTTCTCCAGCAGGCGGCGGGCGTCGTCGGCCTTCGCCGCGGCGATCCGCTTCTTCGCCTCGCTGACCGCCCGGTCGGCGTCGATCAGGCGCAGCTCGTTGTCGATCTCCGCCAGCTTCTGCTGCTGGGCGAGGAGGGTGGAGCGTTGCTGTTCGAGGGCCGATTGGGAGAGCGCCTTCTGGCCGAACAGCGATTCCATCCGCTTCAGCTCCTTGGCGGCCAGCGCCACCTGGCGGTCCTGGATCTCTCGGTTGCCGACGGCGTTTTCACGGCGGGCGTCGAGACGCAGCAGGTCGCCGTCGGCGGAGGCGAGGTCCGCCTCTGCCTGGGCCTGTTTGAGCTGGTACTCCAGGGGATCGATGCGCGCCAGCACGTCGCCTGCCCGGAGGGTGCGCCCCGCCTCCAGCCGAGGGTTGCGTGCGATCACCTGGCCGCTGACCTCGGCCACCGCCTCCCAACTCACCTTCGGTCGCACGCGGCCGTAGCCCACCACCTCGGGGGCGATGGCGGTCCGCTCCACGGTGTGGACCTGCACCGCCACGGCGACCGGCTCGGCGGGGCGGATCGCCGCTCCGCGCTTGGCCTTCACCGCCACCACCAGCACCGCCGCGCCGAGCAGCGCCAGCGGGAAGAAGATCCACTTACGTTTGGAGAGGTTGCTCAGCATTGGACGGTGTCTCGGGCGGTGGGGGATGGGTAACCACGAAGGGAATCGAGGCATTGGGCGGACCAATGCCTTCGGCTGTGATCAGTGGAGGGCTGCAGTGGTGTTCGGTCAGGGCTTTTTTACCATGGAGGGCATGAAGGGAAGCTTTGATTCGATATCATCTCTTCCCCTTCATATCCTTCGTCCCTGGTCATACCCTTCATGGTGAAATACCAAGGCGTCAAACCGAAGACGAAGGCCGGCAGCCGTGTTCGAAGAGCAGGGTGTTGTGGGCGATGAAGCGTTCCAGCAGCTCCCCTTTCAGCGGGCCGCCAAACATCTCTTCGATCGCCGGGTGCATGACGAACGGCATCGCCGCCAGGCTCATGAAGGAGAAGCCGAGCATCGTCGGGTCGATGTCGGTGGCCACTTGGCCGAGGGCCTTCTGGCGGTCGATCATGCGCACGAAGAGCGCACGCAGGCGGCCTGGCAGCAGCTCCATCATGTAGTCGCGGGCGGGACCGGCGCCGAGGCCGAGGGTCTTCACCACCAGCGGTGGAAACTCCGGATTCTCCGCCATCACCCGGCTGTGGAGATCGAACAGTTCGCCGAACCCCTCCGGCTTCTCGGTGCGCCCCAGCGCCTCGACCCGCAGGAAGAAGGGCTCGATCACGTCGGCCACCATCGCCTTGTAGAGCCCCTCCTTGCTGCCGAAGTAGTAGTGGATCATCGCCGAGTTGGACTCGGCCTCTTCGGCGATGCGGCGAATGGTCACCCGGTCGTAGTCGTCGCGCAGGAAGGTGGTGCGGGCGGCCTTCAGCAACCGTTCCCGCACGTCGCTCCCCTCCCCGACCGGCCGGCCCGGCGACCGCTTGCGTTGAACCTTTGCGTCCATCGAAACACCACCTTTAATTAATCGAATGATTAAAGCTAGTCGATTCGAGGGAGGGGGGGAAGGGGAGGAATTAATCGGGGGGTGGGAGAGGGTTAAACGAGGTGTTGATATCTGGTCGCCAGCGCTGGTCCGGGTAGGACGGATCCGGTTACGACGCTCTGTGTCGTAACCGGTGGCACTTGGACGCTCTGCGGTCTGATTTCGGGTGCGGCGGTATTCGGGCGTCGCGGCGCCGACGCGGAGCGTCCATGTCGATCTCCTCTGCCGGCATGTAGGCCGGGTTACCACGCGGAGCGTGGTAACCCGGGGTGGTTTCGATTGGACCTGTTTCCACAGCCTTTTCCTGACACCTGACACCTAGTCTGTGCTATGGTGATTTGGTGATAATGCACCAATCCTCCAGGAGGTACCCATGGCCCGTCTGACCATCAATCTGACCGACGAACGCCACCAGGCGCTGAAGGAGGCTGCGACGCGGCGCGGCAAGAGCATCGGGGCGCTGATCGAGGAGAGTCTGGAGTTCTACGGTATCAAGTCGTCCCGCTCCGCGGCCCGCCTGGTGGCGCAGGCGCGGGCGCGGTCCGGGATGGGGGAGGACGAGGCGATGGCCCTCGCCGTGGCGGAGACCCGTGAGGAGCGCGGGGAGCAGCGGTGATTGTCGCGGTCATCGATACCACCACCCTGGTCAGCGGCCTGATCACCGCAAACCCCTATTCGCCGACGGCTCTGGTGGTGGACGACATGGTGCGCGGCAGGTTCCCGTTCCTGCTCTCGCCGGAGTTGCTCGGCGAGTACCGCCGGGTGCTGTTGCGGCCGAAGCTGCGCAAGCTTCACGGCTTGTCGGAAGAGGAGGTGGACGCGCTGCTCACCGAGATCGTTACCCAGGCGGTGTGGCGGGAGCCGCGGGGCGGGCCGCCGGCCCCGGACCCGGGGGATGATCACCTGTGGGCGTTGCTCGAACTGCATCCCGGTTCGGTGCTGGTCACCGGGGATCGCGCACTGCTGGAGCAGCCGCCGGAGGGGCGGTCGGTGCTGACGCCGCGGGGCTTTTTGGAGGCTGCGTCGGTGGGCGCTACGGGCGTTCAGGACGGAGCGCGGGGGTAGAGGGAGAGGTGTGAGGTCGAATTGCCTTAGAACTCCACCACCAACCCCTCCTGCGCCAGCAGGATCTCGGGGTCGCCCTCCTGACGGGGGTGGCGCGCCAACGCCTCGGCGAACACCGCCTCCAGCTTGTCGTCGCGGCGGGTCGGCTCGTGGTGGGTGCAGAAGAGCTTCTTCACGCCGGCGGCGCGAGCGATGGCAATGGAGGTGTCGTAGGTACCGTGGCCCCAGCCCACCTTGCCGGTGGTGTACTCCTCCGGGGTGTAGGAGGAGTCGGCCACCAGCACGTCGACGCCGCGAATGACGTCGAGGATCGCTTCGTTTTTCTGCGCGATCATCTCCTGGTACTGCTGGTAGAAGCTGTCTTCCGGGGAGTAGATATTGGCTGGCGGCTCGTGGTCGCCGGTGAAGAAGAACGACTTGCCCTCGCAGTCGATGCGGTAGCCGAAGTTGAGTACCGGATGGTTCATCAGTACCGGGGTGACGGTGGCGGCGCCGGCCTGCACCGGCTGGTGGTCCATCACGTTGATGTACTCGAGGCTCGCCTTCAGCTCCGCCTCGCGCACCGGGAAATAGCTGTACTCCATCTGCACCCCGAGCACCTCGCGGATCCCCTTCTGGGTGATCGGGTCGAAGGCGCCGTGGATGCGCAGGTTGTTGCCGGGGACGAAGATCGGGATGAAGAAGGGGAGTCCCTGGATGTGGTCCCAGTGGGTATGGGTGATGAAGATGTGGGCGGCCAGCGGCATCTCGCCGAGCAGGCTCTGGGAGAGCGGGAAGATGCCGGTGCCGGCGTCGAGGATGATGATGTCGCCGGCGTCGGTGCGGACCTCCAGGCAGGTGGTATTGCCGCCGTAGCGCACGGTGTTGGGACCGGGGGAGGGAATGGAGCCGCGGACCCCCCAAAAGCGCAGTTTCATGCTGGCCGACCTCTTCTAATTCTCATCCCCGAGAGTTAACCCCAAACCGCGCCGGAACGCAAAGGGGCGGTTTTCGGTTGTGGGGGAGATTCAATGGCGAGGGGGGATCGGCGGTTGGATCGGGGGGATCGGCGGTGCTCACATGGCCGGAGCCTTCAGTTATGTGCCGCGCTTTGTTCGGTGGCCGTTCCGTTCGACACGGCGCCCCGCGGGCGCCGTGTCGAACGGAGGCACTGCATTGAAGCCTCGCGTTGGAAATGGATTCAGGCCGCCGGTTTGCCGCCGATGAAGGCGGTGGCCTTCTTCAGCTCGTCCTGCAGGGCGTCCATATCGGCGAAGAGCTGTTTGAGGGGGCCGCCGAGGCGACCGCTGATCGAAGGGGGGATCGGTTCGACCAGCGGGTTGCCGGAGTCGCCGAACTGGAGTTTCTTCACGACCTGGTTGGCGACGAAGACGCAGTCGCGCATCAGGGTGGGCTCGCCGCTCAGCGCGTGGTGGTCGCGGGTGGCGCCGATCAGTTCGTCGGAGAGCTTCCACTTCTCGCAGAGCATGGCGCCGGTCTCGGCGTGGTCGGTGCCCATCATCTGTCGCTCCGCCTCGTGCAGGGCGATCCCCTCGTTCTGCGCCATCTCCAGGGCGGCGCGGAACTCGTCGGCCATGAACAGCGCGAACACCGCCTTGCCGAAATCGTGGAGCAGGCCGGCGACGAAGTAGTTGCTCGCTTCCATCTCCGGAATGCCGCTCTTCTGCGCCAGGGTGCGGGCGGTGGTGGCGGTGGCCAGCGAGTGGGCGAGGAAGGCGCGGACGTCGAAGCCCGCCTTGTTGCTCGACGGCAGGGTGCCGATGGTGGCGATGGAGAGCGCCAGGTTCTTGATCGTGTTGAGGCCGACGTAGACCACCGCGTGGTTGATGTTCTGGATCTTGCTGGCCAGGCCGAAATAGGGGGAGTTGACCCACTTGAGCAGCTTGGCGGTCATCACCACGTCGCGTTCGATCACCTCCACCAGGTCCTTCGGCAGGCAGTTGATGTCGGCGGTCAGCTCCATCACCCGATGGACGCTCTCCGGGAAGGCGGGCATCCGTTCGACGGCTTCGGCGAGTTTTTGGTAAAGGTCTTCCGACATCCGGGGTGGCGCGTTTTCGTAGTGATTATGCGCGCATGATAGGCCGGTTGAGCCACCGTCGCCAATCGTGGCGGCGAGGGCGGCGGGCGCTCAGGCGGCGGAGCGGGAGGCGGGCGGGGCGTCGGGGAAGAGGGCGCGCACCATTTCCAGGTTGAGGTCGAAGCCGTTGAGCAGCCGCTCCACCGCCGGTTCCGGCAGGCGCTTGCGGCGCAGGGCGAGGTGGGCCTCGCCGAGCAGGTTGCCGTAGAAGAGCAGCCGGCCGAGGGGGGGCATCTGCGCCGGGGTGCTCTTCTCGGCGTGGGCGCGCAGCGCCTCCTGGTAGATCTCCGGCAGTTGCCATGCCTTGGCCACCTCCACCGACAGTTGGCGGGAGCTGGCGAGGATGAGTTTGACCAGCACGTAGGGGCGCGGCTTGAGGTCGGGATCCATCACCCGCAGCGTCTCCACCAGCATCTGGAACAGCACGATCTTGCCCACGTCGTGGATCAGCCCCAGCAGGTAGGCGTTGAAGGTGTCGATGTCGTGCCGCTTGGCGATCGCCGCGCAGGCCATGGCGCACTCGCTGGAGTGGTCCCACAGCTGCTGGCCGAACAGTTTGAAGTAGATCGGCCGGATGTTGAGTACCGGCTGCATCAGCGAGGTGAGGACCATCGAGCGCAGGCCGTTGAAGCCGACGGCGAGCGTCGCCTGCTTCAGATTGGTCACCTCGCGGTCGCCGCGGCGGAACAGTGCGCTGTTGGCCAGCCGCACCATCTCCGCGCTGAGTGCCGGATCACCCTTGATCAGGGAGATCAGCTCGTCGGCGGTGACCTCCGGGTCGTGCAGGCGACTGAGGAGCGCGTAGGCGGTGGTCGGCAGGTGGGGGATCTGTTCCGTCGACAACTTGCCCGCCAGGGCCTCGGTGATCTCGTCGTGGAGCCGCTGCTCCAGCTCGTTGAGTTCGTCGTCGGCGAGTGCCGCCGCGCCATACATCAGGTCGATGAAGGCGTCGGGCAGTTCCACCTGGGGCTGCTGGGGGCGGGGTGATGGCATGGGCATGGCGGTGTCGGATATCCGTATGACGTTCACATGACTATATGTAGACCGTGTTCTCCGGTCCAGTAATGGAAATGCGTAGCAGTGTAGGTGATTTCTTACGTTGCTGTACGGACTTTATCGATTGGTGGTGTCTTCCGGCACCGATTTGTGACGGTTGCGCGGTGTGGTTCCCGCCCGTTGCCGCGCCTCGTACAATCCCTTTCCTTCCCCGACCGCCTTCCGCAGGAGTCCCGATGGACGCCATCCGCATCCGCGGCGCACGCCAGAACAACCTCAAGGATCTCGACCTGGACCTCCCCCCGGGGGAGCTGATCGTGGTCACCGGGGTCTCCGGCTCCGGCAAGTCGTCGCTCGCCTTCGACACGGTCTACGCCGAGGGGCAGCGTCGTTACGTGGAGACTTTCTCCCCCTACGCCCGCCAGTTCCTCGACCGCATGGATCGTCCCCGGGTGGAGCGCATAGAGGGGGTGCCGCCGGCGATCGCCATCGACCAGACCAACCCGGTGCGCACCTCCCGCTCCACCGTCGGTACCATGACCGAGCTCAACGACCACCTGAAGCTGCTCTACGCCCGTGCGGCGGCGCTCTTCTGCGGCGGCTGCGGCCGGCCGGTGCGGCGCGATACCCCGGACTCCATCGCCGACCGTCTGCTCGCCGAGCTGGCGGGCGAGCGGGTGGTGGTCACCTTCGCGGTGACGGTGCCGGAGAACTTCACCGTGGAGGAGGTGAAGGGACTGCTCGCCCAGCAGGGCTACACCCGCATCCATGCCGAGGCGGGGCGGCGGCTGGAGGTGGTGGCCGACCGGCTGCGCGTCGAACCGGCGCGCCGCGGGCGGATCGCCGAGGCGCTGGCCGGCGCACTCCACGCCGGCCACGGCACGCTCACCCTCTACCCGCTGGACGAGAACCGCGCGCCGGGCGCCCCGCTGCGCTTCTCCGCCGACCTCCACTGCCCCGACTGCGACCTGCACTACCAGGAGCCGACGCCCAACCACTTCTCCTTCAATTCGCCGGTGGGGGCATGCGATACCTGCCGCGGCTTCGGCCGGGTGATGGGGATCGACTGGTCGCTGGTGGTGCCGGACGAGTCCAAGTCGCTGGCCGGTGGGGCGGTGAAACCGTTCCAGAGCGATTCCTACTACGAGTGCCAGGTGGAGCTGATGCGCTTCGCCAAGCGGCGCAAGATCCCCACCGCCACGCCGTGGTCCGGGTTGACCGCGGAGCAGCGCGCCTGGGTGATCGAGGGGGAGGGGGATTTCGACGATGGCGTCTGGTATGGCGCGAAGCGCTTCTTCGACTGGTTGGAGAGCAAGAGCTACAAGATGCACGTCCGCGTGCTGCTCTCGCGCTACCGTTCCTATGACCGCTGTCCCGCTTGCCATGGCGCGCGCCTCAAGCCGGAGTCGTTACTCTGGCGGCTGACCGGCGGCGCGCGCCAGATGAATCTGCCGGAGCTGTTGGCCCTGCCCATCGACGAGGCTCATGCGTTCATTCAGGCCCTCGATCTCGGTGGGGGGATGGACGAGGCGATGGAGTTGCTGCTCGACGAGATCAACCACCGGCTCCGTTATCTGGTGGAGGTAGGGCTCGGCTATCTCACCCTCGACCGCCAGTCGCGCACCCTCTCCGGTGGCGAGGTGCAGCGGATCAACCTGACCACCGCGCTCGGCACCTCGCTGGTCAATACCCTGTTCGTACTCGATGAGCCCTCCATCGGCCTCCACCACCGTGACATGGGGCGGGTGATCGGCGTGCTCGAACGGCTGCGCGATGCCGGCAACACCCTGCTGGTGGTGGAGCACGACGAACAGGTGATGCTGGCCGCCGACCGCATCCTCGACATCGGCCCCGGCCCCGGCGAGCAGGGCGGCGAGATCGTCTTCTTCGGCACGCCCGATGAACTACTCGCCGGAAAGATTGGCCACGGAGCCACGGAGGGCACGGAGAAGAGGGGGGCGCGCAGACGGCGGGATCTCGGAACGTCCACTCTCCGTGTCCTCCGTGGCTCCGTGGCCAATCCCCCTTCCCTCACCGCCGAATACCTTTCCGGTCGCATGCGGGTCGCCCCGCCCGCCGCGCCGAAACCGCCCGCCGAGCATTGGCTGGAACTCCTCGGCGCCTCCGAACACAACCTCCGGGAGGCCGACCTGCGCCTTCCGTTGCAGCGTCTGGTCTGCGTCACCGGCGTCTCCGGCTCCGGCAAGTCCACCCTGGTCCGCGACTGCCTCTACAACGCGCTGGCCAAGCTCCAGGGCAAGCCGGAGGAGACCCCCGGTGCCCATCGCGAATTGCGCGGCTGGGAGTTCGTCGATGATGCGGTGATGGTCGATCAGAGCCCCATCGGCAAATCCGCCCGCTCCAACCCGGTGAGCTACGTCGGCGCCTGGGACGCCATCCGCAAGCGCTTCGCCGCGGAGCCGGAATCGACTGCCCGCGGCTACACCGCCGGCACCTTCAGCTTCAACTCCGGCAACGGCCGCTGCCCCACCTGCGGGGGGACCGGCTTCGAACATGTGGAGATGCAGTTCCTCTCGGACGTCTACCTGCGCTGCCCCGAGTGCGACGGCCGCCGCTACCGCCCCGAGGTGCTGGAGGTGACCTTCACCGCGCCGAGCGGCGAGGCGCGCAGCATCGCCCGGGTGCTGGAGATGACCGTCACCGAGGCGGTCGCCTTCTTCGCCGGCCAGGCCGATGTGCTGCGCGGGCTGGAGCCGTTGCAGGCGGTGGGGCTCGGCTATCTGCGGCTGGGACAACCAACGCCGACCCTCTCCGGCGGCGAGGCGCAGCGGCTGAAGCTCGCCGGCCATCTCGCGAAGTCCGCCAAGGGGCGCAAGGGGGAGGGGGGCAAGCTGTTCATCTTCGACGAGCCGACCACCGGGCTGCACTTCGCCGACGTGGCGGTGCTGATGGAGGCGTTCCAACGGCTGTTGGAGGTGGGGCACTCGTTGCTGGTGATCGAGCACAATCTGGATGTGATCGCGGCGGCCGATTGGGTGATCGACCTGGGGCCGGAGGGCGGTAGCGGCGGTGGGCGGGTGATTGCGGAAGGAACGCCGGAGGTGATCAGGGGCGTCGAGGCGAGCCACACCGGCCGGAGTCTCAAGGAGCATGATCAATTGTGGGAGCGGCCCCTAGGCCGCGATTCTTCCCGGAGCGGCTCCCGCTTCCCTGCTCGCGCCGCATACCTACATCCCTGTAGGCAATCGCGGCCTAGGGGCCGCTCCTACAGTGGAAACGAGATCTCCATCCACAATGCCAGGGAGCACAACCTCAAGGGCGTCGACATCCGGATCCCGCGGGAGAAGTTCACCGTCATCACCGGCATCTCCGGCTCCGGCAAATCCACCATCGCCTTCGATATCCTGTTCAACGAGGGCCAGCGCCGTTACCTGGAATCCCTCAACGCCTACGCCCGCCAGTTCGTCCAGCCCGCCGCCCGCCCCGAGGTGGACGCGGTCACCGGCATCCCGCCCACCGTCGCCATCGAGCAGCGTACCAGCCGCGGCGGGCGCAAGAGCACCGTGGCGACGCTCACCGAGGTCTACCACTTCCTGCGCCTGCTGTTCGTCAAGCTGGGCACCCAATACTGCCCCGCGTGCGAGATCCCGATCGAGGCGCAGAGCAGTGAAGCGATCCTCGCCCGCCTGATGCGCGACCATCGCGGCGGCGAGGTGGAGCTGTTCGCCCCGCTGGTGGTCGCCCGCAAGGGCATCTACAACGAACTGGCCCAGTGGGCGGTGAGCCGAGGCTTCCGCGAGCTGCGGGTGGACGGCGAACTTTTGTCCACCGACCCCTGGCCGAAACTGGACCGCTACAAGGAACACGACATCGATCTCCCACTTGGATCGGCTAGCGCCGATCCGAGAAATGAGAAGGCATTGCGCGAGCTGTTGGAGCAGGCGTTGACCCACGGCAAGGGCGTGGTGAAGGTCTTTCCGGTGGGCACGACGTCCCCTGTAGGAGCGGCCCCCAGGCCGCGATCCGGCGCCAAAAAGAAAACCGCCCCGACCCGCTCGAAGCGCGGTGCCAAACAGGAGATCACCCTCTCCACCCACCGTGCCTGCCCCAGTTGCGGCCGCGGCTTCCCCGAACTCGACCCGCGCCTCTTCTCCTTCAACTCCAAACACGGCTGGTGCGAGTCCTGCTTCGGCACCGGCCTGAAGCTGACCGGCTTCGACGAGGAGCAAACAGGTGAGGAACGCGCCTGGAACGACGCCTATGACGGTGAGGCCAAGCCCTGCCCCGCCTGTCACGGCCAACGGCTGCGCCCCGAGGCGCTCGCCGTGCGCCTCGACGACCACACCATCGGCGAGATCGCCGCCCTCCCGGTAGCACTGGCCAACCACCTCTTCCGCCGCCTCAAGCTGAAGGGCCGCGAGGCGGAGATCGCCCGCGACGTGGTCGCCGAACTAAGCAGCCGCCTCGGCTTCCTCGAACAGGTGGGCCTCGGCTACCTCACCCTCGACCGCGCCGCCCCCACCCTCTCCGGCGGCGAGGGGCAGCGCATCCTGGCTGGCCGCCCAGCTCGGCTCCACCCTGCGCGGCGTCTGCTACATCCTCGACGAGCCGACCATCGGCCTCCATCCCCGCGACAACCGCATGCTCCTCGACACCCTGCGCGGGCTGGAGCGCAAGGGCAACACCGTGGTGGTGGTGGAGCACGACGAGGAGACCATCCGCGAGGCCGATCACCTGATCGACATCGGCCCCGGCGCCGGCCGCCTCGGCGGCGAGGTGGTGGCCCAGGGGAGCCTCGGCGATCTGATGCGGGCGAAGGACTCCGCCACCGGCCGGATCCTCGCCGAACCGCTGCGCCACCCGCTGATGGAACGGCGCAAGGTGACCGTCGACACCCCGCGGCTCGCCGTCGACAACGCCACCCTGCACAACCTGAAGGGGGTGGACCTGGAGATCCCGCTCAACCGCCTGGTCTGCGTCACCGGCGTCTCCGGCTCCGGCAAGTCCACCCTGGTGCGCGAGGTGATCCACGGCAACCTCCACCGATGGATTGGCGCCCATTCAAAAAAAGGGGGCCGCAAGGCCAAGGCGAACGGCTGCACCGGCCTCACCGGCTGGGAACCGATCCAGCGCATCCTGGAGGTGGACCAGACCCCCATCGGCAAGACCCCGCGCTCCTGCCCCGCCACCTACATCGGCTTCTGGGACGAGATCCGCAAACTCTTCGCCGGCACCCAGGAGGCGCGGCTGAACGGCTGGGGCCCCGGCCGCTTCTCCTTCAACGTCAAGGGCGGCCGCTGTGACGCCTGCGACGGCCAGGGGGAGCGCCGGATCGAGATGAGCTTCCTGCCCGACGTCGCCGTGCCCTGCGAGGTGTGCCGCGGCGAGCGCTTCAACCCCGAGACCCTGGAGGTCACCTACAAGGAGAAGAACATCGCCCAGCTACTGGCGATGAGCGTCGACGACGCGGTCGATTTCTTCGAAGCCCACCCGCGCATCCACCACGCCCTGCGCCTACTCCAGGACGTCGGCCTCGGCTACCTCACCCTCGGCCAGCAGAGCCCGACCCTTTCCGGCGGCGAGGCGCAGCGGATCAAGCTGGTCACCGAGCTGGCCAAGGCGCCGGCCACCACCCAGCACACCCTCTACGTGCTCGACGAACCCACCGTCGGCCTGCACATGGCCGACGTCGAGAAGCTGATCCGCGTCCTCCACCGGCTGGTGGAGAACGGCCACAGCGTGCTGCTGATCGAGCACAACCTGGACGTGATCGCCGAGGCCGATCACCTCATCGACATGGGGCCGGAAGGGGGCGAGGGCGGTGGTCGGGTGGTGGCCGAGGGGACGCCGGAGAAGGTCGCCCAGCGCAAGCGCGGATCCCATACCGCGCGCGCCCTGCGGGAGTTTTTGGCGGGCTAGCCCTGCCCGGCACGACGCGGAGCGTCTTGAAGGCGGCGCGTAACCACGCGGAGCGTGGTTACGAGAGATAGCGCCCTTCACGGTCGTTGCGTAGTGCGGCGCTCCTTCCGAATGCACTGGTCACGACCCGAATCCACTGGTCACGACGCTTTGCGTCGTGATCCACTGGTTACGACGCTTTGCGTCGTGACCGGCCCACCTTGGACGCTCTGCGTCCTTTCCCCCTCGATGAATCGTGTGGATTTTGTTTTTATGGTGTATATATAATCATACCCATCGCACCCGTAGCCCGACAGGATGAGGCCGCCCCATGTTCCCAGCCTCCAGTCAGCTGGACCTCCGCTGGCGAGAAGAGATCGCCCCGTCCCGCTCCCCCGCGGTGATCGCCGCGACGGAAAGGAAGACCGCCGCCGGCGAGGCCGGCAGCGACGAGGCCGGCTCCCCCCGCCCCGAAGTGGTCGACTTCCTCCTCGATTGGATCGGCTACACCGAAGAGCGCCCGCTCCATCGGCAGCGCCTCCTGGAACCCGCCTGCGGCGACGGCGAGTTCCTGCTGCCGATCATCGACCGCCTGCTGCGGGCGTGGCGCGCCAGCGGCGACGGCGGCAAGCCCGTGGATGCCCTGGGTGAGGCGATCCGCGCGGTCGAGGGGCGGTTCGAGACCCATGAGTCGACCCGCAAGGCGGTGGTCCGGCTGCTCCGGCAGGAGGGCATTCCCGCGCGGGCCGCCGCCGTCCTCGCCGACCGCTGGCTTACCTGTGACGACTATCTCACCACCTTCCGCGCCTCCGGTTTCGACTTCGTGGTGGGCTGCGTGCCCCTCTTCCGCGGCGAGTCGATCCACTCCGCCCTGCTGTCCACCTACCGCCTCCGCTACCGCAGTTTCCACGACCGGACGGATCTCACCGCCCCCTTCATCGAACGCTCCCTCGCCGCCCTCGCCCCCGGCGGGAGCTGCGCTTTCATCGGCAGCGATCGCTGGACGAGACGGCGCAGCGGCGCGCCTCTGCGGCGCCTCGTCGCGGACCGCTTCCACCTGCAGGGCTACGTCGAATTGAACGAGACCCCCGCCTTCCATGAAGAGGTGATCGACGCGCCGGCCCTCTTCCTCATCGGGCGGGGGAGGGCGGGCGCCACCCGGGTCGCCCATCGTCCCGCCATCGAACGCGCCGGGCTGGCGCGTCTGGCCAGGGCGATGCGGGCGGACGCCCCGCCGAGACCACCGGGCACGCTTCGCGAACTGGCGTACGTCACCCATGGCGAGGCCCCGTGGATGCTCCGGTCGTCCGGCCAGATGGCCCTGCTCTCCCGCCTGGAGCGCCAGTTGCCGACCCTCGAAGAGGTCGGCTGCACGGTCGGCGCCGGTCTCTCCACCGGCGCCGACAAGGCGTTCATCGGCCGCTTCGACGACCTCGACGTGGAGACGGAGTGCAAGTTGCCGCTGGCGACCCCGCGGGATATCAAGGGTGGGAGGCTGGTATGGCGCGGCCAGGGGGTGGTCAATCCCGGTGCCGAGGACGGCACCCTCGTCGATCTGCGGCGCCATCCCCGCCTGCGCCGCCACCTGGAGGCCCACCAGAAGAGCATCGCCGACCGTCCCTGCGCGAAACGCTCCCCCGCCAACTGGTACCGTCTCCTCGACCCCGTTAACCCCGGCCTCGCGTCCCGGCCGAAGCTGCTGATCCCCGAGATCAAGGGCCCGCTGGTGGTGGTCCACGAGGCGGGCCGGCTCTATCCCCACCACCTGTTCAACTACGTCACGGCGGAGGATTGGAGCCTGCACGCACTGCAGGCCGTGCTGCTCTCCACCGTCGCCCGCCTGTTCGTCGTCGCCTACACCAGCGAATCGCGTGGTGCGCCCCTCCGCGCCCAGACCCACGCCCTGCGCCGCATCCGCCTCCCCCGCTGGACGGCGGTGCCCACGGCCCTGCGGGAGGAGCTGGCGCAGGCGGCCACAAATCAGGATCGGGAAGCCTGCGACCGGGCCGCCTTCGAGCTGTACCAATTGACCCCGGAGGAGCGGGAAATGCTCGGCGGAGCGGAGCCGCCGTCGTGATTCGGTGGCCCCCCCAACGAAAAGAGGGGCCGTAAAGGCCCCTCTTTTCCTCAACACCAAAATGATGATTCAGGGGGCCCCAAGCCCCCTAAATCATTTAGCGACGAACTCCCAGTTCACCAGCGCCCAGAACGCCTCCATGTACTTGGGGCGGGCGTTGCGGTAGTCGATGTAGTAGGCGTGCTCCCAGACGTCGCAGGTGAGCAGCGGGGTGACGCCGTCGGTCAGCGGGCAGCCGGCGTTGGAGGTGTTGACGATGGCGAGCGTGCCGTCGGCGTTCTTCACCAACCAGGTCCAGCCGGAGCCGAAGTTGGTCACCGCGGACTGGGTGAACTTCTCCTTGAACTCGGCGAACGAGCCGAAGGCGGCGTTGATCGCGTCCAGCAGGGCGCCGCTGGGCTCGCCGCCGCCGTTGGGGCTCAGGCAGTTCCAGTAGAAGGAGTGGTTCCACACCTGGGCGGCGTTGTTGAAGATGCCGCCGGCGGGCGCCGAGGTGATGATCTCCTCCAGGCTCTTGCCCTCGAACTCGGTGCCGGGCACCAGGTTGTTGAGGTTGGTGACGTAGGTGTTGTGGTGCTTGCCGTGGTGGAATTCCAGGGTCTCGGCGGAGATGTGGGGCTCCAGCGCGTTCTGCGCGTAGGGAAGGGCGGGAAGTTCGTAAGCCATGGTAGCTCCTTTGTGTAAAACGGCTGCAATAAAACCTAGTGAAATTGTCGGCTAATTTTAGAGTGGGTCCAAGGGGAATGCAACAGGAAGAAGATGTCAGGAGGGTGCGGGGGCCGGATTCCAGGTCAACCTTTGCTGAAACAGCATTTTCCTTCCCGGTGTCTTTCCCCAACATCGGCACTTCGTCCGATAGAACGTAGGTCGCCGCTACCGCGGCGACGCGAACGAAGGCACTGTCGAAAAATCTCGTACCCACCTCGCCGAACGGGGCGAAACCGTCGGAAAGGAGCTGCCGGGCCTACGCCCGCTGCTTCCGTTTGCGTCGCCGCGGTAGCGGCGACCTACGCGACCGGTAAGGGTTTCCCGCTCCCGAAAACCACGGAAGCCTGAAGCCCTGCTATCATCCCGCCCCATGAACGCCATCGAACTCTCCCTCTTCGCCAGCCGCATCGAGGCGGTGTGTGAGGAGATGGGGGCCTCGCTCCAGCGTAGCGCCTTCTCCCCCAACATCAAGGACCGCCTCGACTTCTCCTGCGCGGTGTTCGATCCCCACGGGGCGCTCTGCGCCCAGGCGGCCCACATCCCGGTCCATCTCGGCTCCATGGCCTACGCCATGGCCGGTATCGTCGAGCAGGTGGAGTGGGCGGCGGGGGACATGGTGATCCTCAACGACCCCTTCCTCGGCGGCACCCACCTCCCGGACGTGACCCTGATCGCGCCGCTCTTCATCGGCGGGCGGCTGGTGGGCTTCGTCGCCAACCGTGCCCACCACGCCGACATCGGCGCGGCGACCCCCGGTTCGATGCCGGTCTCCCGCTCGCTGGAGGAGGAGGGGCTGGTGATCCCCCCCTCCTACCTGGTTCGTCGCGGCCGGCTGGACGACGCCTTTCTCGCCTCGATCACCGGCGCCACCCGCAATCCGTTCGAGGCGCGTGGCGACTTCACCGCCCAGATCAGCGCCAACCGCCGCGGCCTGGCGCGGCTGGAGGCGTTGGTCGAGGGGCTGGGGGCGGCGGCCTACCTGGCCGCCCTGGCCGAGCTGGACGCCTACGCCGAGCGGCTGGCGCGCAGCGCCCTGAGCGGGATCCCGGCGGGGTGCTACCGCTTCCGCGACGTGATGGACGACGACGGCCATGGGGTGGAGGCGATCCCCGTCGTGGTGGCGGTGACGGTGGACGAGGCGGGCGTGCGGGTCGACTTCGCCGGCACCGCGCCCCAGGTGCCGGGCAACATCAACTGCCCGCTGTCGGTGGCCGCCGCCGGGGTCTACTACGTCTTCCGCTGCCTGATGCCGTCCCACACGCCGGCCGCCGCCGGCGCCTTCCGCCCCATCGAGGTGGTCGCCCCGCCGGGGAGCCTGCTCAACGCCCGCCGCCCGGCGGCGGTGGCGGCGGGCAACGTGGAGACCTCCTCGCGGGTGGTCGACGTGGTGCTCGGCGCGCTGGCCGAGGCGATTCCCGGGCGCATCCCGGCGGCCAGCCACGGCGGCATGAACAACCTCGCCATGGGCGCCCGCGGCGAGCGGGCCTGGGACTACTACGAGACCATGGGCGGCGGCATGGGGGCGGGGCGCGACGGCGGCGGCCTGTCGGCGGTGCAGACCCACATGACCAACACCCTCAACACCCCGATCGAGGTGCTGGAGATGCGCTATCCGCTGCGGGTGAAGCGCTACGCCGTGCGCCGCGGCTCCGGTGGCGGCGGGCGGCGGCCGGGAGGGGATGGGCTGGTTCGCGAGTTCCAGTTCCTCGAGCCGGCCACCGTGACGCTCCTCACCGAACGGCGGATTCAGTCGCCGTGGGGGCTCGCCGGGGGGGGCGACGGCGCGCCCGGCCGCAATCTGCTCAACGGCGATCCCCTGGAACCGAAGGTGACCCTCAAGGTGCGCAGCGGCGACACCCTGACCGTCGAGACCCCCGGCGGCGGCGGCTGGGGCGAGGCCCTGGCGGCGAAGCAGGAGCCTCATTGATGGAGTTCGATCCCACCGAACGCGCAACGTTCGACGATGCCATGACCCGCTTCCTCAAGGCGGCGGTCGGCCGCATCCTGACGCAGCAGGACCCGGAGCGCTTCCTCGCCTGGATGCGCCAGGAGGCGTTGCACACCTATCCGGAACTCTTCGGCGGCGCCCCGGACCTCTTCGCCGGGGCGGAGGAGCCGCCCCAGCTGCGCGCCGCGGCGCTGGCCATGGGGCGCGCCCTGTGGAACGCCACGCCGCTGCCCGGCAACGGCTACCGGCCCCGCCCGCTGCCGCCGATCCCCCCCGCCAACCCCTGCCCCTGCGGCTCCGGCGAGTCCTATCAGCGCTGCTGCCGCCAGGCCGACGCGCAGCTCGCGGTGCCGCCGGAGGTGATCTGGCCGCTGCTGATGGAACTGCTGCCGGCGGAGGAGGCCGAGCGGGTGGTGGGCGAGGGGGTGGTGCCGCTGGACACCGTCGGCCTGCTCGCCGAGCGGCTGATGGAGGCGGGGGCCTGGAAGCGGGTGGTGCGCCTGCTGGAACCGCGCTTCCTCGGGGAAGTGGAACGCTATGACGAACGGGACGAGCACCTCTTCGAGATGCTGATGGACGCCTACCTGGAACTGGGGGCCTCGCGCAAGCGCAGCGCCCTGGTCAAGCGGCTGCTGGAGGTGAGCCGGCCGCCGTTCCGTTCGGTGGTGTGGGAGCGCCACGCGCTGATGCTCAGCGACGCGGGCGACCGCGACGGGGCGTGGGAGGCGTTCCACCACGCCCAGCGCGACAACCCGGAGGGGGTCGGCATCGGCGCCCTGGAGGTGACCCTGCTGATGGCCGACGGCGATCTCGACCGCCTGCGCGAGCGCTCGCGCTACTGGATCGTGCGTTTCCGCCGCATGGGACTGCCCGCCGACCATCCCACGATGCAGCTCTTCGAGCGCCTGATCAAGGACCCGGCGGCCACCCTCGCCGCCATGGGCGGAGACGAGGCGGGGAGCGTCGCGCGGCTGATGGCGCTGCTGGAGGAGGCCGGCACGGTGCCGCCGCCCCTGTACCGGCCGCAGGCGATGGACCCGGACGACCCCCGGCGCCCCCATCTGCTGACCCCCCCGGCGGCCGTGCAGAAACTGGAGCTGGACTGGCACGAGGTGTGGCCGCTGGGCAAGCCCTTCTCGGTCAATCCCGGACCCTTCGACGAGGTGGACGTGTGGCTGCCGGAGGTGGCGGAGCACTGGCTCGGCTTCCTCGAACGCCAGCCGCAGGCCCTCGGCAGCCTGACCATCCTCGACGACCTGGCGATGGGCATCACCCAGCTCGAGCACGCCTACACCCAACCGGTGCTGAAGACCCTGTGGACGCCGCTGCTGCGGCGTGCCGAGGCGGTGATCGACCTGGCGCTGGCGGAGCGGCGCGGGATCACCCTGCCGTGGCTCGCCGAGGAGAACCGCCCCGTCCTGCGGCTGCTCGGCCACCTCGCCAGCCTCCACGACCTGCGCCACGACCGGGAGGCGGAGCGGGCGCTGCTGGAGCGGCTGCTGGAACTCAACCCCAACGACAACCACGGCCACCGGGTGCGCCTGATCGACCAGCGGCTGGCCGAGGGGGACGACGAGGCGGCGCTGGCGATCGCCGAACGCTACCCGGAGGACCCGCAGGTGGACATCTCCTACGGCCGTGCCCTGGCGCTGTTCCGCCTTGGCTGGCGGGAGGAGGCTGGCCGGGCGCTGGAAGCGGCGGTGGAGGCCTCCCCGCTGGTGGCGGAGTACCTGCTGGCCAAGCGGGTGCGCAAGCCGCGCATCGACCACTTCGGCGTCACCCTCGGCGGCCCCGACGAGGCGTGGCTCTACCGCGATGCCATGCGCAAGGTGTGGACGGGGACGACGGGGGCGTTGGCGTGGCTGAAGGAGATCTTCGGCTGAAGGGGAGCGTTCCGTTGAGACCACCGCGCCCCGTAGGGCGGATTAGCGACAGCGTAATCCGCCGGGAACGGAGGCACCTCCGCCGGAACCAGCTCCGATCCTGATTTTCGAATCAAACGAACGGCTGATCGTAGGTCGCCGCTACCGCGGCGACGCAAACGGAAGCCGCGGGCGGCGGGTTACGAGGTCCTTCCCGATTCCCTTGGCATCCCCGCAGAACGGACGGCACCCGCTCTCCCGAAAGCACTCCTGGTCGAACGAACGACCGATCTCGGCCCGAAACCGTCCGCTCAAGGCCGACTTCCCCAGCCTATTCAGGTCCCTCGGCCGTCTCAATCTCCTCAACCAAAACCCGAATACGCGATATCCTGTCACCTTTTGGGATTGCGGAGAACGCCGAGGAGAAATCGGTTCGGCGTGACCAATTGGTGTGACTCGGGCAAGGAAAGAGCAGATGGAGAGTGGGAAGCCCACGGTAAAGTTTTTCGTCTCCTACGCGCATGATGACAAGCGGCCAAAGGAGCGATTGCTGGAAAGACTGAAGGTGCGGCTCAAGGCCGATCCGGACTTCGCATACGAACTTTGGGACGATGGCGAGATCGTGCTCGGCGAGCGCTGGTCCGACGCCATCCGCGACGCGCTGAGTGCCTGCGATTTCGGTCTGCTGCTGGTCAGCTACCGGTTTCTGACCAGTGAATTCATCGGTGACCGGGAGCTTGCGCCCCTGTTGGCGGACGGGAAGGCGCTGCCCGTGGGACTCGACCGGGTGGCGTTGGACGGATCGGCGGATTTGAAGGGGCTGGAGGAGCTGCAGATCGCCCGTGACAAGAAGGGGCGCTTCTTCTCGCGCCTGAAGGATGAGTGTGCCAGGGACGACTTTATTGAGGAACTCTTCCTGAGTCTGCGCGCGGCGGTGACGAAGCGGATCGCCGAACGGCCCGCCGTTCTTCGGGGGGCTGCCGCGGCATCGTCGGCCAACCGCCCCCTCCCGCCGGATTCCCCCTTTCTCGAAACCATCCAGACCCGGATTCGCAAGGAGTTGGAACGGGAGCTCCTCGCCGGTCTGGTCGAGGCGCTGCTGCCGGACGGCCTCGGGGAGGAGCCCGCCGCGTCGGCCGCCCACCGGCTGGTCCGCGAACTGCCGGAAGTGGGGGCCGTGCAGGTGCTCTCCGATGCGGCACGCGAATGCCTTCCGTCGCTCCGCGAGCGGGAGAGGGCGTTGGCGGCGGAAGGGATTCGTACCGCGCTCGGCTGGCTGTTGTTGCGTTGTGTCAGTGAGGCGTGGCTGGCGGTGCACGGACGGCAGTTCGAAGGGACGAAGCTGCAGCTGGAGTTGCCGACCGAGACTCACCTCGGGGTGGAATTGGTGGTGGCGCGCAGCGGTGAGCGTCCGGCGAAGATCAGGACCGATCCGCAGAGCCCCGGCGTTTACGGCCTTAACGGTCTCTCCTCCTGTATTTCGGAGTGGGGCATCGAGCCGCAGTTCGGGGTGGACCAACTGAAGTGTGCCGTCTGGAAGGCGGTGTTTTGTGGCGGACGGCCGCCGGACCATTTCGGTGAGTGGGAGGATAAGACGTTGAACGCCGAGCTGGGCGCTTTGGCGCGAATCGGCGAGCCCTACTATTTCACCATCCCGCGGGGTGATGACCTCGACGCTCAGCGTGAACTGTTCCGCCGGCTGCTGCGCGACCTCTCCAATCTCTCGGCGATCTTCATCGGCACCGGCGAGGGGGAGGCCCTGCTGGTCAACGAATACACCGCCCAGGCGGAGGTTCGCCGGTTGCTGCTCTTTCTCGACACCACCCTTCACCACCCGGAATCGTGACCCCCATGACCGCCATTCCCACCACCTTGGGCGCCTGCCCGACCGATCGCCCCGTCACCCTTCCCGCCACCGCCACTTGGCCCGCCACCGTCCACCAGTTCGACGCGCGGACGGTGGACGCCATCCGCGCCGCCCAAGCGGCGGAACGGCCGCTGCTGGTGCGCGGCGAGCCGGGGACCGGCAAGAGCCAGCTGGCGCGGGCGGCGGCCCACTGCCTCGGCCGGCTCTTCGTCGCCGAGGTGATCCACGCCCGCAGTGAGGCGCAGGAGCTGCAGTGGCGTTTCGACGCGGTGGCCCGCCTGGGCGAGGCCCAGGCCCTGGCGGCGGCGGGGGGCGGTGACGTGCGCGCCCAGCTCGACCCGCTCCATTTCCTCAGCCCCGGCCCCCTCTGGTGGGTCTTCGACTGGGACTCCGCCGAGGCGCAGTACCGGCGCTGCCGCCACCCCCAGCGCCGCCCTACCGCCCCGGAGGAATGGACGCCCAAGGACGGCAGCGTGCTGCTCATCGACGAGATCGACAAGGCGGACGCCGACCTGCCCAACGGCCTGCTGGAGACCCTCGGCAACGGCGCCTTCACCGTCCCCTACTGCCACCAGCCGATCGGCCTGAAGGCGGAGGTGCCGCCGCCGCTGGTGATCATCACCACCAACGAGGAGCGGGAGCTGCCCGGCGCCTTCGTCCGCCGCTGTCTGGTGCTGCATCTGGGGCTGCCGGAGGAGGAGGACGAACTGGTGGCGTGGTTGATGGAACGGGGGGCGGTCCACTTCGGCGAGCGCTGCGGTGAGCCGGTGCGCCGGGAGGCGGCGGTGCAACTGTGGCGCGATCGCCAGGAGGCGCTCCGCCAGGGGATCACCCCGCCCGGTCAGGCGGAGTATCTCGACCTGCTGCGCGCCGTCGGCCGGCTGGCCGAGGGGGAGGAGTCGCAGTTGGAACTGCTGGGCCGGATCCAGGGCTTCATGCTGCAGAAGTTCAGCGGCCTGGGGAGCCGTTGAGCGGTGCGGGATCGGCGCGCCGTCCCCCGCCGCTCCGCGGTCTCCCGGGCCGATCTGCTGGAGTGCTTGGCGGAGTTGGGGGAGGCGGCCCTGGTGGGGGCCGCGCCGCTGTTCGGGTTCGTCCATCGTGAAGCGGCGTCGGTTGCCGCGGTCCAGCCCGCGACGGTCGTTTCGGCACCGCGCCCGTCATCGTCTCCTTCCGAACGCAAACCTCCAGACAAGCCCGTTACTCCATCATCAGAGCGCTTTCTCTACGTGCGGGACCGTCAACGTCTCGAACCGGATGCCGGCGCGCAGGAGGCCCCGGCATGGGTGCGCGAGTCCGGGATTCTGCAAGAGGAGCCCGCCGGGCGCCCGGCGCCGCCGCCGCCGCGCCCCCTGGCCCGTTGGGCCCGTCTCTGGCCCTTCCTCAAGACGGTCCTCGGCGAGGAGGCGGAACGGGGCGAGGTCGATCTGCCGCGGCTGGTGGCGCGGCTGGCCGAGGGGCGGCCCTGCCCGCGGTTGCCGCGCCGCCGCCGCGCCGGTTGGGCGCCGCGGGTCCAACTGGTGTTCGATCTGGACCCCGGGCTGCTCCCCTATTGGGAGGATTTTCACGACCTTCACCAACGTCTCCAGCGGCTCTACGGGCGTGCCGGCCTCGAGGTGGTGGTGCTGCGCGACGGGCCGGAGGGCCGCGCCTGGCGGCTCGGCGACCGCGAGCCGGTACCGCGCGCCTACCATCCGCCGCCACCGGCGACCCCGCTGCTGCTGCTGAGCGACCTGGGCGGGCTCACCGGCCGCCAACGTGCCGACGCCTGGCAGCGGCTGGGGCGCCGCCTGAGCGGGGCGGGCATCGCGCCCGTCGCCCTGCTCCCGTGTGCCGAGGCCCATTGGCCGGCCCACGCCGAGCGCGGCTTCCGGTGTGCCCGCTGGGGCTGGGAGGCGCGGCCCTCCATCCGGCGCGAGGCGTCGCGGCGCAGTCCGCCGGCGGAGGCGGCGGTGGAATCCCTCCTCGCCCTGGCCGCGTCCGCCGTGCGCCTCGAACCGGCCCTGATGCGGGAGCTGCGCCACCTGCTTCCCGGTCTGGACGCGGGGGTGGAGGCGCGGCTCTGGTCCCATCCCCACGTTGTTGCCGGCCTCACCGCCGCCGCCCTCCGCGAGGAGTGGGTCGGCTATTACCAGGAGCGCTTTCGGGCCCTGCCGGAGGGGCTGAAGGCCGCGGCGGCGGCGGCGATCACCCGTCATCACCGCCACCTGCCCGAGTCGCTGCGGGCGGTGGAGGGGCTGATCCTGGGCGACCTGCTGGAGCGGCCGGCGGAGGCGGCGGAGGCGTTCCTGCGCCGGGCGGTGGCGACCCTGGTGAGTCCGGGGGCGTACCGCTATCGGGAGGGCATCGCGCCGTGGGGGCGGCGGATGGTGGCGCGGCTGGGGAGCGGGGTCTATCGGCGGAGCGAGGGGTGCGCGGCGTTGTGGGCGGAGCTGCACCGGGAGGCGTTGATGGGGGAGGCGTTGGTGGGGGAGGGGGGCGTCGCGCTGCCGGCGGGGTTCCCGCTGGAGCGGGTGGGGTGGCTGCTGGGCGGCGGCGGGGCGGAACGGCGGCTGGCGCTGCTCCAGCGGGGGGCGGCGCTGGAGCTGGCGGCGGCGGAGCCCGACGGGCGGGAGGCGTCCGCCGCCCCGCTGGCACGGATCGCCTCGGGGAGCGCGTGGCTGCGGGTCGAGGCCGAAGGGGGCGCGGAGCGGCTGGTGACGTTCCGCGAGGGGGTGCGGCTGCCGCTGCCGGAGGGCGGTCTGCGGCTGCGCAGCGATCGCGAGGCGGTGGAGCTGGGGTGGATGGCGCCGCCGCCGTGGGCCGAGGCGATGGGGCGGGACGGGCGCGGGCTGTTCGCCGAGCTGGCGGACGGGCGGCGGATCCACTGGCCGGAGCGGCCGGCGTGGGCCGATGCGGCGGGGTGGGACGCGTTCGGGGTGTGGGCGGAGTTCGCGGTGGAGGGGGTGTGCCAGCGGATGCGCTGGATCGAGCCGGGACGGTTTTGGATGGGCTCGCCGGAGGAGGAGTGGGGGCGTTCGGGGGATGAGAGGCGCCACGAGGTGACCCTGAGCGAGGGGTTCTGGCTGGCGGATACCGCCTGCACCCAGGCGCTGTGGCGGGCGGTGACGGGGGAGGATCCGAGCTTGTTCAAGGGGGCGGAGCGGCCGGTGGAGCAGGTGAGCTGGGAGGATGTGCAGCGGTTCATCGCCCGTCTCGACGCCCTGCGGCCGGGGCTGGCGCTGCGGCTGCCGACCGAGGCGGAGTGGGAGTACGCCTGTCGGGCGGGGCGGGAGACGCCGTTCTGGTTCGGCGAGGCGATCACCCCGGAGCAGGTCAACTATGACGGGAACTATCCCTACCGCTCCTGGGAGAAGGGGATCTACCGCCGGGAGACGGTCGAGGTGAAGGCGCTGCCCTGCAACGGCTGGGGCCTCCACCAGATGCACGGCAACGTCTGGGAGTGGTGCGCGGACCGGTATGGGGACTACCCGGCGGGGCCGGTGACCGACCCGACGGGTCCGCAGGCCGGCGCGATGCGGGTGATTCGCGGCGGGTCGTGGGGCGGCCTCGCGCGCAACGTGCGCGCCGCGTGCCGTAGCCGCGACGGCCCTGGCGACCGTGACGTCATCCTTGGCTTCCGTTGCGCCCGAGTTCAGGCGTGAGCCGGCAGGGAGGAGCGGAGCCCGGCCGCCCCGACGCAGCCGCGCAGGCGGAGCGCGCGGATCGTCGGGGCGGAGCGGCGGGTGGCCACCGCCGCCGTTTTTGTCGGGGGCGTCGATTCCCATCGGGCGCCCCGCGGGCGCCGTGCCGAACGAAACCGCCCCGCCTTCCCGCACGCCGCGGCGCCCGCGGGGCGCCCTATGCCGACCTTTCGGTGCCATTGCGACCAACTTTTTGTGTGCAATCCGGATGTACGGCCGGTAGCATGGCGATGACGTTCCAGGAGGGACCCCTGCTGCCATGACCGACGCCCGCCCCGTCTTCGCCGATCAACTCCCGGAGTATCGCAGTCCGCGGCTACAGCTCCGGCGCAAGGCGGAACTCGCCCACCTCCCGGAGGCGAAGGCGGACCGGTTGCGGCGGATCGCCCGGTGGATCTGCGAGGTGGTGCCGGTGGACTGGGTGATCCTCTTCGGCAGCTACGCCCGCGGCGACTGGGTGGAGGACCCGGAGACCGGCTACGCCTCGGACTACGACCTGCTGGTGATCCCTTCCGAACCTTCTTTGACGGACAACACCCGCCTGTGGGCGCGGCTGGAGCGGGACCTGCGGGCACTGGCCGATCCCATCCCCGTCACCCTGCTGGTTCACCCCCTCAAGGAGGTGAACGACCACCTGCGTCAGGGGCAGTACTTCTTCACCGACATCGTCAAGGAGGGGATCGCCCTGCGGGATGCCAACCGCACCTCGCTGGCGATTCCGCCGAGCTTTATCCCGCCGGAACAGCGGCTGAAGCAGGCGAGCTTCGATCTCAACTACTGGTTCAACAGCGCCAACGAGTTCTGGCGCGGCACCGGCTACTACATGGCC